>NZ_JAMPNG010000005.1:0-252117 GCF_028479245.1 Providencia sp. PROV223 | reverse complement strand
TAAAAACTCCCGTTTTATTTTGCCTAGAAAAACTCTTCTGCAAAACCCCTGCAAAACTCTTCTGCAAAATAGGCTACAAAATAAGCGTTATTTTATAGCTAAAACCTGCCAATTCTTTCCTCTGTCATCATGATATTTATCGGTCATCGCTTGGCTCTTATGCCCCAATAAAGTTTTAGTATCGATGCCTTGTTTTATATAACCTTTCAGATAAAGCGTGTTGAAGCTCTCCCTATTCAGCCGATAGCTGAGCGCTTGCGTTTTAATTTGTTAATTTTTGGCATAAGAAACACGTGGCAGAAATAATAAAAAAAGTCATAAAGATTCGGAAGTGGCTCGCTGAGTTTGGAGGATTACAAGGTGATAAAGCCAAGTGGAAGCGAAAGCAACTAGGGCTCCCCGACATTCTCTCCCATAAATTTGATGGTATCATTAACGAGCTTCTAATCGCTTATGGCATTATCTGTTGTAACTGTCGATATGCAGCTCATCTGTTACCTTTATATCTCTCGAAGATATCGATCAGTACCTTAGGATTACGGTGTAGGCCTGTCAGCTATGGTGTGTCCTTTATTCTATGACGATGACTATTAATTTGTAAAGAAATGTAATTGCAAGCTTGAAATTCTAGTTAGAGACACTATATAAGAAATGCACCAAGATAAAACATTATTCTACACTAAGTACATAATTAATGGTGCATGAGTAGTGTGTGTTTAGTTTGATATATAAAATATTGAAGGAGAAATTATGTCTAACATTAGATCTTTTTCATTATTCCCAACATTATCGGATAGCTTACTTTCTAACAGATTTGACCAAATGGATCGTCTGTTTAGTCAACTTACAGGTAATAGGCCTTTAACTTCAGAACATCCGTATAATTTAAAACAAATAAATGAAACGAGTTATCAATTAACCATTAGTGTTCCAGGTTATAAGGAAGATGATTTAAGCGTATCCTTAAAAGGTGGGAAATTGTATGTTCAAGGTGAGCAATCAGCTGAATTAGTTAATGACTCAGAGAAAGAGAAATGGATCCATCAAGGAATCACTCAAAATAAATTTTCGCTTGAATTTAATCTCGGTAAGAATGTAAAGATTGAAAGCGCTGAGTTATCTAGTGGTTTACTTACTTTGGACATTGAATACGAAATCCCAGATGAAGAAAAACCTCGAGTTATAGCTATTGAAAATAAAGATATAAAATCATAGAGTTATAATTTATGACCCGTCAGCAATGGCGGGTTTTCTTTTTTAAGAGTCAGCTCATATCACAAGTGGAATATTTAATATTACCATCTAATTATTTTCGTTAATTTCTGGTTTTGTGCTGAACCTGACCATTTTCTATAAAGATGATGTAAGTGTTATTGAGAGAACCAAGCGCACAGTAGTGCTTGGATATTTGAGCAGCCCTAATTTAAACGGTTCGTCTGCGCTATATCAGTTATCCATAAAAGATCGCCTAGGCGGTCTTTTTTATAGTTAAAATAAACATAAGATTTATCGTCACGATTGGTCAGAGTTACATGTGCAGTTATGTGCAATAACCCCTCTAAAGTGTTAATTATTTGCCTTAAGATTCTGTTAAGATTTAATCGATAAACTATAAAAAATTAACAGACAAAAGGAATTATTATGAATAAGGCAATTATTGCGCTCGTATTATCAGCAGCTTCATTTGGCGTGTTAGCTAACAACCATGCTGGCGGATTTGTTTCGAATGATGGTTCTGTTGGTCCAAAAGGTGGGTTTGTTGCAACGGCTCAAGCAGTGACAACTGTCGTTCAAGCGAAAGAGCTTCCTGATGATGCATGGGTTTCACTTGAAGGTCATATTGTTAAACAGATTGGTAAAGAGCTTTACGAATTTAAAGATAGTACTGGCTCTATCGCTGTAGATATTGATGATAGACGCTGGCGTGGACAGGTTGTGACGCCTGAAACAAAAGTTCGTTTAGATGGTGAAATTGATAAAGAGTGGGCTTCATTAGAAGTTGATGTGAAGCGAGTAACTATTATCAATAAATAATCGTAAATCTTTAATGAGCCCCATGATCGGGGCTTTTCTACAATGAAAACTCCGCTTGCTAGCTTCTGTCTAATTCGTATGTTAGTTAGATAGCTTTATCTATCGCTCTTTCAATCGCTTTACATTCGGGACTATTTCCACTGGACTGCTCTATTTTCCCAGGTAAGTTACCTTCGGGAGTATCCATTTTTATCTCGCAAGTATCTGACTTAGTTTGGGGTTTAGTGTTTGATGAACAAGCTGTTACTAAAGCGATAACAAAACATACTAATATAGCTTTGTTTTTATGCATACTGTCTATCCTGTTTTAAAGGGGGTATTCTGATGCTACAAAGGTTAAGTACAAAGCGCAAAGAAATCCATGAGGTTGTGCTGTGTGGTTTTTGTTTTCTATAACAATAAGGTAACTTCAAGTGGTATGCCTGTCAAAAACTCCTTACTTTGGATTATTGGTTAGCCCTTACTTTATCTATAGTGCTTATAACTTCTGTATTTTCCCTCATTAGAATACTTAGAGATTAACTTTATTTAATTCTACAAATGCTATGCATTGAGTAGAATTTGGTATACCAGATTAACTACCTATGACTGCTTTCATTGCTTCGTTTTGCTTCGTAATTGCATTCAGGTAAGCGGGACTCGATTTTAAATTATCATGATGGTTAATAATATTTTGAGGTATTTTGAATCCTAAATTCAAAGCCCATTGAGTTGTTTGGAAAAGGAAAATATCGGCGATAGAAAATTTATTATTCGCGATGTATATCACAATTTATCCCACTTATAATCAAGAAGATAAAAGGATTGGAAGCGAATATTGAGTTTGGCGTCAAAGAAAACTCTTGGGAAGACTACAGGTAGAAAAGGATTCCGTTTCTCGCTATTTCAAGATAACAGATATAATCAATCTCCTGTGATGTAGATATTTAATTATGATTGTTCTTTCGAAAGTGCTGCAAAGATTGCCGTTTCCATTTTTTCAGGGGTAGTATTGGGTGCAAAGCGCTTGAGCGGGGCGCCGTCACGACCAATCAAAAACTTAGTAAAATTCCACTTAATTCTCTTACCTAGCAAACCGGGCAGTTCGTTCTTAAGATAGCGAAACACTGGATGTGTAGCGGCTCCATTGACTTCTATTTTCTCGAACATCGGGAAACTCACACCATAGTTAATATAGCAGGTCCGTGCGATTTCATCAGCGTTGCCAGGTTCCTGTTTCCCAAACTGATTGCAGGGGAAACCAAGCACCACCAAACCTTGGGCGGCGTATTTCTTGTAGAAAGATTCAAGTCCACCGTATTGTGGTGTAAAACCGCAATGACTGGCTGTATTAACGACTAGAACCACCTTACCTGCGTAGTCTGCCATAGAGACAAGCTGGCCACTAAGACTTCTAGCCGTTAATTGGTAAAAGGTACTCATATTCTAGTCCTCAAATGTGTGCGATGTAGCATTGAAGATATTGATGGTACAGTTTAGTGCTTTAATTTTATTATTTACATAAATAATTATTCGCAATTGCCATCCCGAATTTTGTCATAAAGCTTAAGAAATTACAGCTTGTGATAATCATAACCTCTATGAACTTAATAAGCTCCAGCGAGAATTTGACGACCTTTCTTTCAGGAACAGGGGCAACCTTGAGCAATATTTCCCCTTCCAGTTTTATGGGTGAATAAGTTCGGCGCACTGCAGCAGCGGATTGCTGGAGGGTGGACTTATAATATTCGTTATGCTTTTTTGATTTAAATCAAAGTTGCATGCTATTTGCAATTTATTAATTGACCATTAATTAGCCCCTAAACTATAAATGGTAATGATACTGATTATTATTATCATAAAGGTTAACTATGCGTACGGATATTAATGGAACATTTTTACTCAGCTCATTAGCGCTTTTTGTTAGTCAAGGAGCCTTCTCTGCATCAACGCCTTCACCGCGTGCCCATATTGATGCCAGTGAAACGATTGTTGTCACTTCAACTCGAAGTGAAAGTAGTTTATGGAATAGCCCAGTAACAATGCAAGTCATTGATAAACAACAGCTTGATAGTTCGACAAACATAGCGCTAGCAGATGATTTACGCGATATTCCAGGTGTTGAAATTACCGATAATGCCTTAGCGGGACGTAAACAAATTCGCATTCGTGGGGAAGCATCTTCTCGAGTATTGATCTTAATTGATGGGCAAGAAGTCACTTATCAACGGGCAGGGCAAGATTATGGTGCTGGGCTGCTTATTGATGAATCCGCATTGGAACGCATTGAAGTGGTGAAAGGCCCCTATTCAGTACTTTACGGCTCTCAAGCTATTGGTGGTATCGTTAATTTCATAACCAAAAAAAGTGGCAATAAGCCATTGGGAGGCACTGTTAAGGCGGTATATAACTCCGCAACGACAGGGTGGGAAGAGTCAGCAGCGGCATGGGGGAGCATAGGTAAGTTTGATTATCGGCTCAACGGAAGTTACTCCGATCAAGGTGACAGAGATACTCCCGAGGGGCGCCTAAAAAATACAAACCATCGCAATAATAGCCAAGGTATGTGGTTAGGTTACACCGAAGGTAAACATAAATTTGGTCTTTCCCTTGATAGATATAAATTGTCGACACAAACATGGCATGAAGACCCAAGCTATGAACACTTCAGTGTCAAAATTCCTGATTTAACTCGTGAAAAAGTTGGTCTTTTTTATGATTATCAAGCGGATGGTGAATATATTAAAAATATTCATTTAGATGCTTATGAACAAACTATTGAGCGTGATTTTGAAAATAAGCTGGCGGTTGTGACACCAACAGGGAGCCCAATGATTGGCGATTTACGAGTAGCTAATCAGACTCAATCGAATGACAAACAATATACTCAAGGGATCACACTACAAACAGATATTACACTACCCGCGAATAATCAACTGGTTGTGGGAGCTCAGCTTCAGCGCGACCGTGTAAAGCAGTCTTCAAAAAGTTCAACAGAGTCCCAAAGCTCAACGCAGTTCCCTCCTGCCGTCAATTATACAAAAACCAGTGATTCACATAATCGAACAGAGCAAACAAACTGGTCGATATTCGCTCAAAATCAATATGCTTTTGCAGATGATTGGAAGTGGACATTAGGGGCGCGGCAATATTGGTTAAGTTCGGAGTTGTTAAGTGGTTTTGAAAATACAAATCACTCAACAACGGGGAACACTTATCATAACCTTAAAAGCTCAAAAACGCATGATAATCAATTTATTACATCAACAAGCTTACGGTATTCAGGGTTTGAGAATACAGAGCTGCGTATCGCATTCGCTCAAGGTTATGTATTTCCAACATTGAGCCAATTATTTATGCAAACCTCAGCGGGGGGAAGTATCAATTATGGAAATGAGGGACTAAAAGCAGAGCGTTCTAACAACTATGAAATCGGTGCGCGTTATAACGGTAATCAATGGTATATCGATAGCGCTTTATATTATTCTGAAGCGAAGGATTATATCGCTTTAGTCACATGTTCAGGGCAGTCAATATGCAGTGGAAACAGTAATTCTTCACGAACAGGATATCACTATTATGACAATATCAATCGTGCGAAAACATACGGGCTAGAAATGACCGTCGAATACCAAGGATGGGATATCACTCCTTATGCCACAGGGAATTATTTACGTCGTCAATTTGATGGTGTGAATATAAAAACTTGGGATACCGGAGAGCCTAATGTTAGTGGGCGCTTTGGAGCTAAACATCAATTGATTCTAGACCAAGTGAACTTAACCTCAGATTTATATCTTCGAGCTGCTGCAAAAGCACAGGATAAAACGGGTGAAAAGCCAACGAGCACAGCAGGCTGGGCCACTCTTAACCTTGCGTTTAATACAGAATTTGGCTCAGACGATCAGTACCAAATTAACTTATCGTTAAATAACTTAACCAATAAAAAATACCAAACTGCCCACGAATCAATTCCTGCTTCTGGTTTTAGCGCTGCAACAGGCTTTGTATGGAAATTCTAAAAATGAAAAAAATAATAGCTGCACTATTTGTACTCAGTTTTTCAATAGTGAGTGCTGCGAGTGAAAGAATTGTTGTGGCAGGAGGCTCTCTCACAGAGTTAGTTTACGCTTTAGGCGCTGGAAACCAAGTGATTGGTGTTGATGAAACAACAAGTTGGCCAGTGGAAACAGCAAAATTACCTCATATTGGTTATTGGAAACAGTTAAGTGCCGAAGGAATTTTATCTTTGCATCCAACGTTGTTTGTCACTTGGCAAGATGCAAGCCCTCAATTGGTTTTTGATCAGCTAAAACTGCAAAAAGTCAGTGTATTAACGTTACCTCGAATACCAGCTACGGTTGAACAAATGTATCTCAATATTCATACCTTATCGGAGGTGTTACATAAACCGGAACAGGGGAATGCGTTGGTTAATCAGTTACGTAGCCGATTGGATAATATTGCTCAAATAAATGAAAAGAAAGGCAAAAAAATCAATGTGCTATTTATTCTTTCCGCGGCTAGTAGTGCGCCACAAATTGCAGGGAAAGGTAGCGTTGCCGATATCATTTTGACACTGGCTGGTGCGAACAATCTTGCGCAACACACACAATACAGAAGTTATAGCGCAGAAGGTTTGATTGCGGCAAACCCTGAAGTGATCATTGTAACCAGCCAGATGGTAGAAAAGGGCCTTAACCAGCTAGAACAAGTTCCCGGACTTACCCGAACTTCTGCTTGGAAAAATAAACGCATTGTGAGTATCGATCAGGCACTCATTTTAGGTATGGGGCCTCGAATTGCGGATGCCGTTGAGATTTTACACCACAATATTTGGCCAGATGAAACGGATAGTGAGTGATAATATGAAATATGATATTGATTTATCGCCTTATTTTGCATTAGAAGGCCATCAACCATTTAAAGATAGGCATGCAACAATGCCTTGGCGCGGGGCGGTACCAATTAGTGCTGATAAACGACAAGACACATGGCAGAAATTAATCAATTCGACGTTCGAACCACGTAAGCGATTGGTATACCTACATATTCCTTTTTGTGCAACACATTGTACTTTCTGTGGTTTCTACCAAAATCGCTATGATGCCTCTGAAAGCCATATTTATACAGAGTATTTGATCCGGGAGATTGAAACGGAAGCCGACAACGTATTACACCAGTCTGCCCCGATCCATGCTGTTTATTTTGGCGGTGGAACACCCTCTGCACTTTCTGCTAATGATTTAGCGCGTATTATTAATGTGTTACGCCTTCGTTTACCATTAGCTCCTGATTGTGAAATAACCATTGAAGGGAGAGTTCTTAATTTTGATGATGCACGTATTGATGCATGCTTAGATGCAGGAGCAAATCGTTTTTCAATTGGTATTCAGTCATTTAATAGCAAAATTCGTAAAAAAATGGCCCGGACATCAAATGGTGAGGAAGCTCGGAAATTTATGGAAAAATTGTGCCATCGAGATAGAGCGGCGGTGGTTTGTGATTTGTTATTTGGTTTACCTGAGCAGACAACCGAGTTTTGGGGTGAAGACCTGAGAATTGCAAGTGAGATTGGCCTAGATGGTGTCGACCTTTATGCACTTAATTTGATCCCAAGTACGCCACTTGGTAAAGCGGTTGAAAATAATCGAGTCACAGTTCCTGATCCTGCCAAGCGTCGTGACTTGTATTTACAAGGCTGCGAATTTATGGATAAACAAGGCTGGCACTGCATCAGTAATAGCCACTGGGCGCGGACAACACGGGAACGCAATTTATATAATTTGTTGATTAAACAAGGGGCTGATTGCTTGGCGTTTGGCTCTGGTGCCGGGGGCTCTCTCAATGGATATTCATGGATGGGGGAGAGGAATCTGACCTCGTATTATGAAGCAATTAATGCGAAAAGAAAACCGCTCATGATGATGATGCAGACGACCGATCCGCAGTATCAATGGCGCCATCGCTTACAGGCTGGTATTGAAACAGCGCGAGTTGTACTTGAACAATTTACCCCTCATGCGCAAATGCTGTCTCCACTCTTACAGCAGTGGTATCAGTCAGGATTAACACAAGATACTTCGACTGATTTAAGACTAACGAATGAAGGCCGTTTTTGGGCAAGTAATATTCTTCAATCACTTCAAGAGATTATCGTGAATCTTAATTCTATCCAATTCACGCAAGAAAAAATATCGTAAAGGAACATTTAATGAGTAATGTAGCGTTAGCTGATTTTTTGAAAACAGAGCCCGATGGAACATTAGAAACTATTGCAAAACAATATGATACCACCTTATTGGATGTAGTAAGACATTTGCCCGATATGGCTTTGACGATAGGAAAACATTTTGACTTGATTTGGGATGCTGTCCACACATGGGGTAATGTCACCACGCTAGTTCATACGCAGGATGTTATTCTAGAATTTTCAGGTGAGTTGCCTTCAGGTTTTCATCGCCATGGTTATTTTAATTTACGTGGTAAAAAAGGCATGACAGGGCATATCAAAGCTGAAAATTGTACATATATTGCACTAATTGAACGAAAATTTATGGGAATGGATACCGCCTCGATTTTATTTTTTAATCAATCAGGAGATGCCATGTTTAAAATTTTCTTAGGGCGTGATGAACACCGTCAATTATTACAGGAACAACTTGAAGCTTTTCGTTTATTAGTTAAGCAACTTAAAGAGAATAATTAATGGCAAGATGGTTAGTTTTTGGCACTGGTGGGCAGGGTGTTGGCAATATTATTGGCTCAGCTTTGGGGAGATGAACCTGTATCTAAATGGTTATTTTGGATGAACCGACATCAGCACTAGATATTCACCACCAACAACATCTTTTTCGTTTGTTACGGCATCTAGTCAATACACGAAAAATAAATGTGTGTTGTGTATTACGCGATTTAAACCTTACGGCTCGCTTTGCTGATCGCATTATTTTAATGCATCAAGGGCAAATTATTGCGGAGTACCTTTCATTATATTAAATCTTTAGTCCTCTATATGACAAGGAATGGTCTTTTTACTGGAACTACCCAAATTATTGGGTAGCTCAATTTTTTAATGGGGATATTAAGTATTCAAACAGTATCTATTTAGTTGGTTTTCCTTGCCAATATCCGGCGAGTAAAGAGCCCGATAAGTTATGCCAAACAGAAAACAATGCGCCTGGAAGAGCAGCCATAGCACCAAAGTATTGCGCTCCTAAAGTTGCTGCTAACCCTGAGTTTTGCATGCCAACTTCAATTGCCAAAGTTCGGCAAGTTGACTCATCAAAACCAAATAAACGCCCGCCCCAATAGCCACCAATTAAACCGATTCCATTATGTAATACAACAGCAATAGCGACCATAAATCCAACAGAAGCAATATGGCTTTGGCTACCTGCAACGACAGCACTGATTATTGCTAATATACAAATCATTGATAAAGAAGGTAAAAATGGTTCAATTTTTTTCACTATTTCACTGAAAAGATGATGAATGACTAACCCTGCAATGATAGGGATAATTACGATTTGTAAGATAGACAGCAACATACCCATGACATTTACACTAATTGATGTATCTGCATATAACAGAGTCAATAAAGGTGTTGCAAATACGCCAACCAAGGTAGATACCGATGAAATCGTAACAGATAATGCCACATCCCCGCGCGCTAAATAGATCATCACGTTTGAAGCCGTTCCACTCGCCACGCTACCCACTAATATCATTCCAATGGCAAGATCAGCTGGCATATCAAAAGCTTTAGCCAAAAGCCAAGCTGCTAGGGGCATAATCAAGTAATGAATAAAGGTACAAATAATCACTGGGGCGGGTCTTGTCACGACGCGTTTAAAATCGCTAATTCTAAGTGTTACTCCCATAGTAAACATAATTAGCATCAGTAAGTAGCTAATAAACGGGGAGATCCCTGTAAATGAGTTTGGTGTATAATAAGCAAATATGGATAAGAGTAGAGCCCATAATGGGAATAATCGAGTGACTTTAGACAACATTAAGACATTCCTTTTTATCTATTTTAAGTGGTTAGGTTTTCCAATAAGAACGAGTCGATATCATGGAGAGGATTGATTTGAGTTTAATGTATCAACTCTCTATTCGAGATATAGCCTTCTGATAAAGAGCGTCGCTCATAGAATAAAGTTGGCGTTTTTTCTCCACAATCAGAACCGGACTTATTTAGCGCATTTTTAAAGTTTGTTGTTATTATATTTGTAGTTATTTGTTCACCACGATTTGCTTGAAAATTCGTGTGGATATAATGAATCAGATACGGACTAACAACCTAGTAAACTTATCAGGATAGAAGCAAACACGCTATGAGGAAATTGAATGCATATATTCTCAGCATCTACTTTTGTAATCTTCAGCCTACGCTATTTAAACACCATTGCGACAGCGCCAACGATGCCTAAAAGGATATCAGCACCAGCAAAGGCATAGATATTTTTAACTTCTTCACTGCGAGTATCGGCAAAACGTTCAAGTGTTTTCTTGCTTGAAGGGGCTTCAACCTCTTCAAATTGCTGTATATAGCCAGCAGCTTTTGTATTTCTTGTTCGCTTGATTTAGGTTTTTTCCGACTTGATAAAAAAGCAGTAATTATTCATGTTACGCCCTACAGGGTATTTGGTTAACTTACTAATCTTGCGTAAAGAAAGATGTTCAAACTTAGTGATTATAATCATAATTAGCACTGAATAATAATCATTGTCAATTCAATAAATTGTCAATAAACCCTAAGGGTAGTGCATTACATAGTCTTGGTATTATGAGATGAAAAACGAGAGCTTAAAACTCCCGTTTGTGTATTTAGAAAAATTCTTCGGTCATAACATCGGTTTTTGCCTAACTCGATGGCTTAGTTTCAAGTTTAAGCATGTAGACAAATCAGGGGGAAAAGGTTAAAAGGCTAGCAGCAGCCAAGCCTTCTAACACAGGTGGTAATATCTAGTTTTTCATATATACATTTAAGAATACATTTATATTTATATTAAAAATTTTAGATATGGTTATTAAATGATCTGCATAAATTGAGGTGCCTCCATGCTCATACTCTATATAATGACTTTCTGTAATATCCAAATTAATTGCCATTTCATGAGTTGATATTTTATTTTTCACTCTTATAATTTTTATATACTCACCAAGGTTCTTATTCCTTTGTGTGATTTCTTTCTTTATTATTTCTTTTTCTAGCATATTGGTGTTGGTGCAGTATTTTTGTTGATAATGAATGTTATTATAAATAAAGATATTGTTTTCTGTTGGGTAATGAATTTGAATATAAATTTAAACCCAAATCAATAATTTCACCTTCGCTCTCCAATTCTTTTAATAAAGAAACGAAGAAGGATTCTACGCTAATGTTTAATTGTATTAAAAACATTAAAATTAGACTGAATGATATAGTATTAACACCATTTTCATAGCGTGAAACCTGTTGTTGACTGACATGAAGTAATTTGCTTATATCTTCTCCTGTCAGATCATTTTCGATACGTTTCTGCCTTAAATAATTTCCAATTAAGATGTTTACTTTGCTATTTAAAATAGCACGATCCATATTAACCCCTATAGTGAGTAAGAATTTTCTGAGATAAAAATTAATCAAATAATAATATTAAGTACAATCGTTTAAAACGCTTAATGATATATTTTTCATAGGCGTAATCGATTGAAAGAGAAAAGTCAATCGTTTGATTTTAATTTTCAGCTTGTGACAACATATTGATAAATAGCAATTAAATCAGTTTTTGCTATTTTTCCAATATTGCGAGATAAATGAATTGACAATTGCATTTACTCGCATAAAGAGTATTTGCGATTTCATTTTTATACGATACATTGAATATTAATTTTAATGATTAAATTATGCTTATTGTTTAGTATTTTATTTATTCTATTTTTTTATTCTATATTTCTATTTAATTTATACATATATAAATATCCTTATTTACAATGCTGTATCATATTGGTAATAAAATATTACCAATTGAAATGTTTTGTTACAAATTAATTGATTGGATAATAATAAATCAGTCCAGGGAATTTTATTATGTACTGATTTTACTATGAGTAATAACGGATCTATATTAAATCTAGTCGTGATTATTTAGAATATCGGCAGTGGTTTTATATACTTGAGTAAATTAATTGTGAAGGGTGAAATTTTCATGTCTCGTTTCAATATGGAACCATGCGTTTATTATTTATTTACTGCTGAAAAATAAAACAGTATAGCTATTCATATTTCCAAAGGTAAAGGTTGTCTTTAGTGTTTATTGTTATATTCTTTAAATAATTACTTCCTATGTGAATTGAATTGGTGCATTTTTAACTAAATGTAAAAATTAGCACCCTCAAATATTAATTTTCTTATAAAATAATGGGTGAATATACATATTCAAGATTGATTAAATACACATAATTGATGTTTTATCAGTTGTAATATTTGTATCAGATTTTATCTGCCATGATAGATACAACATCGAATGGTAATAGCGAGTTTTAACAGAAAAGGGTTCATGTAAGTGCAAAACAGCTATGGTTTTCTTCAAAGGACTTAAGCAAATCACACGCTAAATAGGGGTTATGATTGCCCTAAACGTATATTAGGAATACATTATAAGCAATTAATATCAGGAGTGGTAGCTTGTTGTGTACACCAAAATTTTGCGAGTTCTATGTGTTTTGTTGTTGATATTATTAGCCTTTATCATAGGTGTTTCAATAAACTTTAGTAAAAAACCAACCCTTATTGATGGCGCTAAACAGACAGTAGTGGATTTTATGCACCAACCGAAAGCTGCTGACATGAGAAATGTTAAATTCTATTCACATGGTTCAATGATGGGTCATAAGGTTATTGGGGATGTATGTGGTGAAGTGTTTACATTTAAAGATGATTTACCATATAAGTATAAGCGGTTTATTGTTGAAGTTGCTGCTAATCATGAAGGCCAGTGCGTGTTTTCCATTCCTTTATTTGATTTCGAGGGGGAAATGATCTCTGAGCCGGATTTTCAGAAGATTTGGGATAATCGATGTCAGTAATTAAGCACATTATTCACTATAATGGTCTTGTGGTTGCTTGGGATCATTAAAGTGATTTCTATTTAGTAACTGTTCTTTGTTAATTTATTGTTCGAAAAATAAATCTCGGTTCAATAGTTCCTCTAGAAGATTCACTGGTGATATTCATGTTGCCATAAGAATTTTAGTAAAAGAAAACTCCTTTGAGTATAACTGTATGAAATAAAGATATTGTTACAGAGCGAGCGAGAAGGCGTATAATTCCGTAGGTAAGTAATTTTATTTAATCATCATTGATGAGATGGAATGATAAAATGAACAGAAGTGAATTGATTGATTATATTCAGCATAATTATGGTGTGGAGCCTGAAACTCCATGGATGAAGTACCCTGAATATATTGTTTTTAGACGAAAAAACAACGCAAAGTGGTTTGCAGTTATTATGCGTATTTCATCTAAGAAATTAGAAATAAATAAAAATGAGGAGGTAATTAATATTATCAACCTTAAAGCTCCCCCTGAACTTATTGGTTCATTGCGGTTAAAAGATGATATTTATCCAGCGTATCATATGAATAAAGAGCATTGGATTACGATAAAGTTGCCAGGGCGCCTTACTGATGATGAACTCAAGGAGTTAATCGAAGATAGTTATAGGCTAACAGCTTAGCATTTCATTATATTGCTAGACTATCCCATCCATGGGAAAAATTTCCATACTAACTAGTTAAGCTTTCTTGCGATGATAAACAATCGAGGAAATGGCATTAAAACATAGCCATTATCTTGTGCTGGGTAAGCTTCTGTTAATAATTCATGGTAACGAGCGAGAAATTGTTCGGTTTGTTTTTTATCTAGGTTTTCAACGTAGGGTCTTAATCCTGTCGCGCTTAACCAATCAATGATTGAATCAATCGATGGCATGACGTGATAATAAGTCGTTTGCCATATATCAACAGAACAATGGGCTGCTGAAAGCAAATCATAATATTCAGCTATTGATAAAAGCGCTGTTCTATTGACGGCGGAAATCGCTTGCTCACTGGCCACTTTGCGCATTAAAGCATGTGTGGGTTCATTCCAATTATTTGGCATCTGGATGGCTAAAATACCGTTGCTTTTTAATTGATCAACAAGATGAGGGAATAATAGGTTGTGATCAGGTAACCATTGTAACGAAGCATTGGCAAATATAAGGTCCTGTTTGATTTCAGGAACCCAGGTTTCAATGTTTGCATCTATAAACTGGCAGTCAGGAAGGTTCTTTTTTGCTTCAACTAGCATGGCAGGAGAGTTATCGACCCCAATTATTCTTGCTAATGGGTACATTTCACGAAGTATTTGAGTTGAATTACCTGGACCACAACCTAAATCGGTTAAATTACATACGTTATCGGCATGAATATGGCGGATTAAGTCATATGATGGGCGAGTTCTTTCCTGTTTAAATTGCAGATACAAATCAGGGTTCCAATCTTGCATGTGCTAGCCTCATTGTTTTATTGAATAATTAAATCATAATCTATGGCCTAACATATTGTACTTCTAGTTAAATATGTATTATTCGAGTTCCCATCATGGCGGCTTGGCCGCCAACTTTCACTTGAGTAATCTTTTTCGCTTGTGAGTGAATGTTTACTTGAATCGATGAGGTGCATCCCATGGCACGACCTTGCTCAAATAGAAATTGAGTTTCATTTGGTAAGACATAATTGACCAAATAGCAGCCAAGCGCTCCGCTAGCGCTGCCTGTTGCCGATTCCTCATTTATTCCATAGAGCGGTGCGAAATTTCGGCAATGTGCTGTGATTGATGTGTCTTGATTTAACTCAAATACATGGAAGCCGATCGTATTGAATTCACGGCTTAGTTTCGCTATTGCTTCATAATTAGGCTGTAGTAAATCTAAATAACCTGTTTTTACGGGAATAATAATGTCGGGTAACCCAGTTGAAATTATCATGATAGGTAAGCTTGTTTCAGTGATAATGTCACTCGTTATGCCAAGGGCTGCTGCAACTTCATTGATATTAGGTCCATCTCGCAGGGTGGGTAGCGCTTGCTCCATAACGATATTGTTCGGGCTAACAGACACACTTAGAATACCGGCCTTGGTTTTTTGGGTGTAACACCCAGAGCAAATCAGCTTAAGTGACGCTAAAGTGAAAAACACCGCTAATGTGGCATGACCACAAAAATCGACTTCACCTTCAGCGGTGTAGAAATCTACTTCAAAATCAGTTTGTTCACCATTATAGACAAATGCTGTTTCTGAAAAACCGACTTGTTGCGCAATAGCTATTTTTTGTGAAGTACTGAGTGCTGGCGGGTTGAGAACAACACCAGCAGGGTTGCCACCAGTATTATTTTGTGTGAAAGAATTCACAAGGTATACCTGAATATCTTGCTCAATTTCGCCGGTATTTTTAATTTGCATTTATTTTCCCGAGTTCTAAATAGATATCTTAAATTTTCGAGTGCACCTTACTCATTGGTTTAAATTTCATGAGAGGTAGAAATGCTATATTAACATTAACGCATTGTGTAATAGAGTCATTATGATGCTGTCTTTTATTGATAACTTAATGAACCCATAAATAAAGTATTAATAACTTGCTTAAGCTAACATAGTGATGATGCTTAACTCGAAATGACATGGAATTTAGTTGAAGTCGGTTGTAAATTTGATATAAGGTGGATGATATTATTTTTGATTTAGGTGAAAATGATTAGATTATGTGCTGATAAAACTAACGCAGGAGAAATAACTTATGTTTCCAGAGTACCGCGATTTAATTTCTCAACTTCGTCAATCAAGCCCTCATTTTCGTGCTCTTTTTGAAAAACATAATCAGTTAGACCATGAAATTGCAAGATTGGAACATTCAGACCGAAGAGGGTATGGCGAGGAGGTGGTTGAGTTAAAAAAACAGAAACTACGATTAAAAGAAGAAATATATAAAGTGCTTAAAAATCCTGATGAAGAATAAAAATTTTATTTATATGGCAATAAATTTTATTATTGCCTAGAAGTAATCGTAAAATTTAACCATTAGAACAATGTTCAAAGTTATGTTTAAGTTGTTTAATAGCATATTTTTCTATATCTCTTAAACTCATGTTCATGGTATCCAAACCTTTTATATCCATTTTAAGTGTATGAACAGAACTATCATCACCGAGTAAAGTTATATGTAACCCTGTAACCTTTGTGTTTTCTTCTAATATATTTACTTGAGTTAGATTAAATCGCATAAAAATACCTTTTATAAAAGTTATAATTATTAATTAACCTACTCTAATTGCATGTTTATTTCCTTTACAAATAGTTAAAGATTGTAACTGTCATTCATCTTAATATTGTCATAATAGAAATAAAAATCCCTCAATACTTATTAATTAAGTCTGAGGGATTGTTGTTTATTTAAAGTTTATTCTTTATAAATAGATACATGGGGGATACCGTCATCACCTATAGTTCCACGGTACATACCTTCTGAATTAAATTCCATTGCGTAATTGCCAGATTTATCCAATACAATTACACCGCCACTGCCTCCGATAGCTTTAACGTCATCGAGTGCATTACGAGATGCATCAGAAAGGGTGGCTTTATTATATTTTACCTGTGCTGCAATATTATGAGCCGTTGCTGTACGAATAAACATTTCTCCAGAGCCTGTTGCGGAAACAGCTACGGTATTATTATCTGCATAATTTCCTGCACCAATAATAGGCGAGTCACCAACACGACCATACCGTTTGTTTGTCATACCCCCTGTTGATGTACCAGCTGCAAGGTTACCTTGTTTGTCTAAAGCAACAGCTCCAACAGTGCCATATTTATAATCGTATAACATAGGGTCTACAAATAGTGCAGCTGTTTTCCCATCATGATCTAATACGACTTTTTCTTTTTCTTTCGCTTTTTGCAATTGTTCCCAGCGAAAATCAGTACGGAAATAAGATGGATCAACAATTTCAATGCCTTGCTCTGCAGCAAATTGCTCAGCACCTTTAGAAACCATCATCACGTGAGGGCTTTTTGTCATAACAGCATAGGCGGCATTGATTGGGTTTTTGATATTGGTAACACCAGCAACGGCGCCTGCTTTCAGGTTACTACCATCCATAATTGAGGCATCCATTTCATTTTTTCCATCGTGAGTGAATACCGCACCTTTGCCTGCATTAAATAAAGGCGAATCTTCCATTACATTAATGGAAGCTTGTACTGCATCAAGGCTAGAACCTCCTTTATTCAATACGTTATAACCTGCTTTTAGCGCTTCATTTAATTTATCTTGGTATGCTTTTTCTTGTTCAGGCGTGATTGTATTTTTTGTAATAGTACCAGCACCACCGTGGATAACTAGCCGGATCGGCGTTTCAGTAGCGGCAATTGCTTGCAAAGAAAAAGAAGCAGTAAGTATGCATCCTAACAAAAGTAACTTCATGATTAACCTCTTTAGGTGGTTAGCTAAGATATTTTCATAATGCTTAAAAAGTATGGGATTGGAGTATGATGTTAGCAATTAGGAGAGTCGTAAAATGAGGAAAAAGTCACAGGTTATCAATAATGGTTTTTTGGGGGATGAAATTATTTAATAAAAAAAGCCCCTGCATGCAGGGGTATCTAATGGAAATGTATATTTATAGTTATTGTTATAAGGTGTCTATTGCTTAGATAGACCATTAGATAATACCAGTGATTAGTGCTTAATCCAAATCAGAGTAATCATAAAAATGGTAAATTAAGTGGTATTTTGTAGATTAAATTACGGACAAATAAGAAATTATTGAAATATAGTATAAGAATAAAATTAAAAAGATAATAAATTGGTTTTTGACTTGAAATACAAAATAATACTCCCATAACAATTATGAAAGCTGTTTTTATGATAAGGGATAAAATATGACTAACGCACAGTGGGTAACACAAGCATTAAATGCGGTATTGGACGAGGATATAGGTTCGTTGTCTGTGGCTAAGCAATATTTTTCAGATAAATATATCCAAGTTGTTGATGGGAAACAAATTAATTTTAATGAGTTTATTGCCCATTTGCAGGTATTGAAAGAAGCCACTGAATCAATCGTTATTACTATAAAATCGATCGCAGAAGGGGATGGGTGTGTTCATACTCAGCATCTGGCAAAAGCGACTAAAAAAGATGGTTCAATAAGTGAATTTGAGGTATTTGCTTGTTTTCAAATAGAAGATGGGAAAATTATCCGTTGCGAAGAAATGACAAGAATGATTAAAGGCAGTAATACGGATGAAGATTTGGGCTCAAGAACATAAATTTTGATTGTTTTTGTAAGGGCTTAATATTACTGGTGTAAGTAAAACCTAATGTAACACTAGGTTTTACTTTATTCTATTTTGTGTTAACTGGTTTTATATTAACTTGAGTAAGTTAACTGTAACCCTGTGCCAACTTCTTGTACGGGCGCAAATTTCGCTAAATGTATTTTGGCGTTAAGATCGGTACAGTGACATGGGTGTATAAATTTTAAATCTTGCTGGCGAAAGTAATTACCTGTTTGTTCTAAAACTTCTTCTGAGGCTTGCTGCAAATGAAACCCGCCTATCACAGTAACAATGTTATTGATGCCAGTTACATGCTTTGCATATTCAGTAATATTGCAAATTCCAGAATGAGAGCAACCCGTTATCACAATTAGGCCTTCCGATGTTTTAATGGCAAGTGCAGAGTCATCAAAGACATAGTCGTCAACGATATTATGGTTGAAGTCGAGGGTAGTACCAATGGGGTCTTTTCCTTCAAAGCTATTGGCTCTAGGAATTTGGCCTAAAAATATAATATTTTCAGAAAGATAATATGGCTTAGTCGTTTCAATACAATGAAAATAAGAAGCTAAAAACTCTTTAGGTGTATTCGCTCCGATGACTTTAGATTGAAATTTTTTTGGAATTAGGGCATCTGGATGGTATATCAGGTGCTTAGCTTCTTGTGTTTCAATGTTACGGCGGTCAAAATGTTGAATTAAGTGACTTAAGCCCCATGTGTGATCGTTGTGGCCGTGAGAAAGAACCAGATCAGTGATCTCAGCAAGGTCAATATTTAAGATATGTGCATTATCAATAAATATATCTGAATAGCCTGTATCGAATAATATTTTTTTATTATCAGCTTCGATATAGTAGCAAACACCGGGTTCACCGCAAAAATAGCTATCAATTAGGGTATTATTATCTACAAGAACAGTAATTTTTATTGTCATCATGAACTCATGTTTAATAGAAGTAATCGTAATCTGTTATATCAGATAAACTGTAAAAAGTTATTAAATGGCGATAAAACATAGTAACAAAAATTGGAGGAATGAGAGGGATATGAGAAAATTATCGGAGGCGACTATCTAAAGCCAACCTCCTAAATAAATTGCGATACAAGATAATACATGTTTAGACAAATTATTTTACTTTTTTCACCTCGTAGTGAATATCACTGTCAACTTCATGGTCACTTTTCGGTTCTGTGTGAAAAATAGAAATAATATCTTCTAATAAATCTGATTGAGACTCTAACGCTTTTAAGGATGATTGCAATTCGCGAGTCATAGCTGCATTCGCTTGTGTGGTATTATCTAACTCATTAATTGCTAAGTGTATTTGGCTTACCCCATGGGTTTGCTCATTCGAAGCAAGGGCAACACTTTGGATCATTTCATTGATATTAGATGTGTCTTGTGCAATTGAAACGATATTATCATTTGCATCCGCAGCTAATTGGAAACAGTGATTAATTTTATCGTTTGAATTATTAATTAATAGCTTAATTTCTTTGGATGCCTGAGTACAACTAATTGATAATTCGCGTACTTCATTTGCGACAACCGCAAAGCCCTTGCCATGTTCACCCACTCTGGCAGCTTCTACAGCGGCATTCAATGCTAATAAATTAGTTTGAAAAGCAATGTTATCGATGGTGGAGGTGATTTTACTGATTTCTTTGGAAAAATCGACAATATCATCCATGTTTTCTACAACATCAGAAATAAGTTCATTACTTTTATCAATCGTTACACTCGTCTCGGACATCAATTGACACGATTGGTTAGTGTGGGCCGTATTTAATTTAAAAGAGGAATCGAGCTCTTCGACACTGGCTGCTGTTTCAACAATGGCTGCGGCCTGTTGATCTGCTCGAATAGAAAGGTCGTGATTCATTTGAGTGATGTCACCAAGTTCAACTTTTATATGGTGAGTGTTGTCATAAATATTTTTGACGATATCAATCAGTTTACTTTGCATATTAGACACATGCTGTTTAAGTAACTTGATCTCATATAACCCTTTATTATCAAAGCTGTGATATAAAACGCCTTGGCTAACTTTTTCAATACCATCAATAACTTGGTTAAGTGGGCGAATAAAGAAAAGTTGTAGAATAAATCGAATAAATAGAGCTAAGAGGATAACTATTGAGATAGTAATGATTAAACCAATCAAACTTTGTTTATACAGTTGCTCACTTGCAAGAGCAATATCATGATAACTACTATTTAATTGTTGATGATAACTTACGTAGTTTTTCTCAAATGTATCCTGAAATCCTTGAGTCGGCTGGTTTAAAAAGTCATATGTTTTTCCTTGAACTAGAAAGACTGAAAGTTCATTCAATGCAGCATATAACGCTTTATATGATTTTTCTAACTCAGCAAATTTATCGCTATTTTTGTAGAGTGAGGTGGCAGTGAATGCATCCCAATAATTACCTGTTTCTGCCATTTTTTTATGATAAAACTCGATAAGGCTATCTATGTCAGTATTTGAAGTTTTCATCTTATTGATAATCAACAAATGGCGAGAGCTAGCACGATTTAAAGTATTTCGTGCCTGTAATAAAGACAGCCATGTATTATTCAACTGTGTTTGTTCGTTATAGATAGTATCGAGCTTGGTTAATGTTTCTTGATATTGTTTTAAAGAACTAAAGAAAAACCAACAGGTTGAAAGAAGAAGGGCGATAAGCAGGCCTGAAATAAACCAGACTAGGGTTGTTGTCTTAAAACCAGAAAAAGAGAATTTAGCTGAACTAAAATTAATTTTTTTTAAATTACCAGACATCATTGATTATTTCCTTTCATACCATCGAGTAGTATGTTTGTACGCATACTAAGAACGACTTCTAAACATAACGTTATTAACCATGAGCAAATCGAAGCTGTCCGATAGCTAAAAAGTTATATGTAGTCACGCGAAAGCATCAGGCGTAGGGACTAAGTAAATGTATCGGCACTAATTCTGGATACTTTATATTCAACAATTTGACTTAGCTCATAAAATTGAAAGGGATTAGGCAACTTTTACTGATAACGAGGGAATAAGAGGAAATAATTGTTGTAGATTGCTACCTACAAGAGAGTTAATTTACGAGTGATTTGTGATAATAATAGTCAACGTTTGAAATTTGAGTCTAGAGTGCGGTATGCTTTCTTTATTCTTTAAATGCCTTTTAGGTGCTTTAGCCGTATTGATTATTGCACTATTTTCACGTAGTAAAATTTACTATATTGCAGGTTTAGTTCCGTTATTTCCTACATTTGCATTAATTGCTCATGTTATCGTCGTTCAAGAACAAGGAACAGAAGCTCTCAGAAAAACTGCACTGTTTGGGCTCTGGTCTCTCATTCCTTATGCAATGTATTTACTAACGGTATATTTATTAGCAACGAAAATGACCGCTTGGGGAAGTTTAAGTATGGCAACCGCTATTTGGATAATAACAGCGGCAATATTAGTTTATATATGGCAACTCACTCAATAAATAACATAGAGTAAAATAATTAGCTATAAAACATCATAAAACTAAACTCTCTCGATATGCTGACGGCTTAAACATGGTTGGCTATAGTCGCAAAAATTTAAGTATTAACTATAATGATAAGCAATGTTTTCTATTGAGCTGTACCATTAAAATGTTATTAAGAACCCTGGTATTACTGTTAGTTGCTGGCTGTGCGTATATTGCAGGAATTATGACTGAAGTTAAACTTGATGCTGAGTTAGATACCGAAAGCCGAGTGAAAAGTTCTGTCGAAGATTTTCTTGCTTACCCTTCGGCTGCAAATTATAAAAATGTTCAATATTATGTATTGACGAAAAATGAAGAAGGGGATGAAACGGGCTATTATTGCGGTGAAGTCTTTGGTTTTGAAAATGAGTTACCCCATGGCTATAAAAGATTTATCGTTAGGCTTCATAAAAATAGAGCTGGAAAAGTAATGATATCCATTCCTTTTGTAGAAAAAACAGATGATATTATTCCCGCAGAACAATTTGAAGCTGTGTGGGATAGATATTGTAAAAGAAGCTAAATTAATGATAGCTTGTTGAGTTGCTAGCAAAACGAGCGTCACTAATATTAATTTGATTTAACTGCCATCGTCGCTAGGAATGTGGGTAGATAATT
Organism: Providencia sp. PROV223; assembly: GCF_028479245.1. Classification (NCBI taxonomy): domain Bacteria; kingdom Pseudomonadati; phylum Pseudomonadota; class Gammaproteobacteria; order Enterobacterales; family Morganellaceae; genus Providencia; species Providencia sp. PROV223. The sequence continues at coordinate 229,605 of NZ_JAMPNG010000005.1, read as the reverse complement.
GTCAACGACAAAGCGTGGATTAGGTTGCCAGTCCTCTTTAAAGCCTGTGATATGAAAACCTACCTTTATTTGCCCACCAATGAGATCTGTCAGTGAATGACCAAATACAAAAGCTTCTTGCTTTGCCTGCTTTTGTGCTATTTGCTCTGCCGATAAAGTAGATAGTTCGGAGTAAGGCATAGTGTAACTTGGCTTTATTATACCTTGTTCGTCATATTGCTTATCTCGTTCCCCAATAAAAACAACAGGATTAAAAAAACTGGATAACAGTCGTCCATTTGGTTTTAAAACACGGTAGCATTCTTGCCAGACAGGGTTAACATCCGGAATATACAGATTAGAAATAGGATGAAATATAATATCAAATGTTTCATTAGCAAACATGTGTAATGATCGCATGTCACCTTGAACAATCTCTAAGGTTAAATTATCTCTTTCTGCCACCATTTTGTCTTGTTCAAGCTGTTTCTGAGAAAAATCAAAAACAGTCACATTTGCTCCTGCTGCCGCGAGTACCGGAGCTTGCTGCCCCCCCGCAGAAGCTAAGCAAAGAATTTTTTTATCTTTTACATTCCCTAACCAAGTATCATCAACAGGAGTTGGTGTTAAATGAACTTGCCATTTTCCCTGTTTGGCATCATTGATAGTTTTGGAATCAACGGGGGTTGACCAAGCAAGTTGTGATTCAGCTTGTTTATCCCATGCTTTTTGATTTGCACTAATGAAATCTGTCATAAAATGACTCCTGTATACAATAATTTGTCACAGTGTAGCAAAAAATAAGCAAATTAAAATAAAAATGTACCAATTGGTACACAATTAACTCCCTACCATTAGATGATATGTGATGCCATTAAATTCAAAGTTAGTGGCATTGCTCATGCCTATTTTTTGATGCGCCATAAGCGATCTGAGATTGTCTGCATTAATAAAGGCAATAGGCTTTCCTTGGTTGTACGAACAAATTTTATCAAAAAGTGATTTGAGAATATTTCTCCCTCGATAATCACTATCGATACAAACAGGACCATAGAACCAGTTGCCTTGTACAATTTCTGCATGCTGTTTAATGATCAAATGTGCTATAGGGGGGAGGGATGAGGAATTAGGGTCAAAGCTAAATACGACAGCGATAATTTTATTTCCATCTCGAGCTACAACGGTAGTCAGACTTCCTGCAAACATTGCATTGACTTTGGCTTGAGGGTATTCACCGAGTAATCCACCTTGTTGAGATTCAGAATTAGATTGCAATAATTGAGCGACAGCAGGACAATCTGGTTGTGTCATTAATTCATATTTAATATTCATTATTACCTCGTAATGATTGCTAAATACGTTTAAATTTATGATATGAAGCGCAGGGGTATTTATGGGAGCACATTGTCGTGTGTTAATTCTAACCTCATAATATCGGTTATTTATTGTTTGTCTATTGAATCAGCATGTTAACTAAATTTTATCCAGTATTCTTACTTATTATTTCAAATGTATTTATGATGTTTGCTTGGTACGGCCATTTAAAGTTCACAACAAAGCCGTTGTATGTTGTTATTTTCTTTAGCTGGTTAATTGCATTGGTTGAATACTGTTTTGCAGTGCCAGCTAATCGGTTAGGGCATCAGTATTACAGTGCGGCTGAATTAAAAACAATGCAAGAGGTGATAACACTCTGTGTTTTTGTTCTTTTTTCGGTATTATATTTAGGTGAAAATTTTACCATTAACCATTTAATTGGTTTTATTTTTATTTTTGCAGGCGCCTTTTTTATCTTTAAGGGGCCATTTTAATGTAAAAAGAGCAGCTTGAACTGCTCTTTTTGGAGAGAACTTAATTTATACCCATCCTTTTTCATGAAACTGCTTTAATATCACAACAAATTGCTGCATTTCTTCGGGGGTTCCTAGTGTGAGTCTATTCCAGCCAATGGCAGGTGGGAATTCACGGCCAACCATAACATGAGCTTCAGCCATACGTTGTTGATAGGTTTTTACGTCACCTTTAACTTTATGGAAAATAAAATTAGCCTGTGATGGGGCATATTCTAACCCAATCTCATTTAATGCTTTTTCTACGATTTTTCTCGAAATATTGTTAGATTTTAGGCTGTATTCAATAAATGATTTATCCTTTAGAGACGCTATTGCAGCGACTGCTCCCGCTGTATTGGTATTATCAATAGATAAAAATTCGTCTACAGCAGCAATAATTTCGGGGGTCGCAACACCATAGCCAACTCTTAAACCTGCTAAGGCGAAAATTTTTGAGAAAGTACGTGTGACAATCAGGTTATTTTGGCCTTTTTTGACTAATTGAATAGCACTCGTAAAATTTGGGTCTTCAACAAACTCGGCGTAAGCTTCATCAACGATAAAAAATGTGTTGTCAGACTCTTTACTCATCCATTTAACCAACTGGCTATAAGGCGTGATCATTGCTGTCGGGTTATTCGGGTTACAAATATAGACCATTGATAAACCGTCAAAATCATTAGCAGCTTTTTCCATTCCTTCTAGATCAAATGATAAATCAGTTTTTAAAGGAATTTTGGTTATCTTAATACCTAATGGCAGAGAATAAAGTTCTGCATAATTGAACGTTGGATCAGGGGTGACTAGTTGAATTTTTTTACCGAGTTTGTTTGCTTTATTTGCCAACATAGCGACAACAGCTTGAATCGTTTCAGATGATCCATTACCCATACTAATGTGCTTATTAGATAAACTGTAGAGCTCACCAATATTATGCTGTAATTCAGCACGAGCGTCATCCGGATAACGAAATGCATTAGGTAACGCTTTGATAATGGCCTCTTTTGCACTCGGTGACATCCCTAATGAATTTTCATTAAAATTCAGCAAGAGAGGTTGTTTTTCACTTGGTATATTTATGTTGTTTGTTTGCGCAATGGCTTGATTAAAAAGTGAGTTAAGTGCAATTCCACCTGCAACTAGTGATGTGGATTTAAGAAACGAACGGCGATCCATAGTTATTCCCTGAAATTATTATCTTTGAAAGTATTAGATTACTCAAAATAGTTCCAAAGTAAATAATTATTTACTTTTTATGATTACTTATTCATCTGGTTAGTTTCTGAACTATTGCAAATTTATCTACGGTAAATAAGAAAAGAAACATGTCATGCCAAGATAGCAAAGTAAGGGGGATCAATTATGGGGAGGTATAACCATTGAAGTCATATAAACAAAAAAGGGTAGTTTATTCTACCCTTGGTAAAAATTATTGGCCTTGTACTGGAAAGTTAGGTGTAATTTCTACAACCGCAACTTTAACCATATATTGTTTACCATTTTCTCCTTTAGGAGCATCTGCAGCAATTTTTTTCAGTGTTTCATCTGGTTGAGTAGTTTGAATTGATGTTGAATACTGCATCATACCACGGTGACGATTTGCATGATTAGAGTGGCGGTAATTATCGCAAGGCCTATCATTATATTGCTGTTGGTTTTGGTACCCTCCGCGGTGCCATGAACCATTACCATCTCCTGGGTAAGCGAATGTTGAAAAGCTAATCGCGATTAAACTTGCACTGAGAATTAATGGTTTTAATATATTCATGTTATATCTCCTTTAGATATTTATTGATTATTATTCTGCCATTGGAATTAATTAATTCAATTGAATTTACTTATCTAAATGAATAAACCATAATTCAGTCATGTTTCTTCCTTTATTTTCTCATAATGCAAATCATTTGTTAAATAAATGAATTTTACGTTAAATCGTTATTTTTTTAATTGGTTTTGTTTTGTTGGGTTTCATGGAAGAATTTAGCTAGTTTGCTAATTGATACAATTGATGCTACAGCAATATCTTTATTATAATCCTCACATAAAGCTAATAGTCTATCGATAGCATCTTCTTGTTCAATAGAACAAATATAATCGCCTAATGCATTTATCGCCGCTATTTTAACATCATTGTTGGTACCATGAGTTAGGCTAACAAGGTTTTTAACGATTTTTTCTTTCATAAAAATATATTAAATCAGTCAGGTAGTATATAGGCCAGTATAAAACTAAATAAATAAATAAAAAATGTTTTTTTTATTAATGTTAATTTAATAGATATAGATTGAATCAATAATAATAGGAAGGACATTGGTTATGTTTTCAATTTAAAAACTAATTTTTATAAAGTAGTGTCAACTGGTTAGGACAAACGTAAGTGCGTAAGGCAAAAGCTCAAATTGTTTACTCAAATTGATATAATACATTTATACTAGGTTAAGTTATCATAAAGTAGAAAGGTGATGCGTTGAAACGTATAAAAACAAAATTATTAATTGTATTGCTATTGGCTTTAGGCGTATTTGCATACCATTCTTATACCAGTATTGGTGACTCAGATGTTAAAAATGAAGCGCAAAGCATGGTGGAAAAAAAGCTAGGAAATGCATCAGTAATTGAGTTCAGTGATGTGGATATAGTGCAAAAAAGCGAGTTTAAGGAAGGAGAAAGTTATCGGGTTTGCGGCTTATACCGCTTATCGAGCCAAGATAGCTCGCTACCATTTGTTGCAAATGTCAGCATTAAAGAAGGGCGTTTCTCTGAGCATGGGCAATTGATTATTAGTGAAACACCTGAATTACAATTCTCGATTGAACAGTTGTGTGTTAAAAAAACAACCAATTAATAAAAAAGCGCTCAAATTTTAGTTTGAGCGCTTTTTCTTTTTTTAAAAATTAAATGATTAAGATTTATTCAAAAGCAGTTCAGTTTGAATCTTACAAGCTGAAATGGAGTCATTTAATGATTTATTGAAGTCACCTTCATTAGCAAACTTAGATTTATTGCTACGTACGGTGTCAATCGCTGATGTTAGATTTTCGCGGAGGTCTGACTCTACAGTGGCTAATTGCTTGAGGTCGACATTTTCACTTTTCAATTTAGCAATGGTTGATTGGGTTAATTCACTGCTAGTTTTGTCAGTGCTGTATGCTTCACTTAGTGCTTGACCAGTGATCTCACAATAATCTTTGGCTATTTCACTAATATTTAATGGGGCATTATCAGCCATAACAAGGGCTGGAGCCAGGCAAAAAGCCAGTAACAAACGCTTCATAGTCATACCTCTATTTTGCACACAATGAATAATAACTCTATCTGGTACTAGAAAAATACTATAGCAGATTAGGCCTAAAATGGGGGATGACAAAGAGGGTTTTAGCATGATTTCATAAAAAAGAGCCAGTATAAATACTGGCCGCTATAATTAGCAAAAGCAATGTAAATGAAAATTACGTTATATACAGTATCATATAACGGTGTGAGGTAAAGCGATTTTAACTTGTTTTGGTGAAAGTTAAGATTAAGTATGATCTTGATCAGAGTTTGAACCCATATTAGAGGCGTGTTATCGAAATATGGGAGAAATAAAAAATAACCAGCTAGAGGTCAGGTAGACTCATAGCTGGTTTTGTTCATGTAACCTAACACGGAGATTACTGTTTTAACCAATGGCCATGTTTTAAGACATCTTCGACAAGTTCATGTAAGACAATATGGGCTTCGTTATCATCATGGAAGCCTTTAGTTTGAAAGGTTGTTGGGCCATTATCATGAGTAATCAAAAGATAGCTGCCAGGGTAAACTTCTAAAACACGTGCTTTTAGCTCAGCAATGAAGGATTCATATGATTTTTCAGGGAGCTGAGAAAGTGGGTCATCAGATAACTTGATATTAATTTCCATACGTTAACCTCTTGTCTATAAAATTTAATTAGGCTCAGTTTATTGTTAAGTGAAAGTATAAGCAACTATCTAATTGTGACGATTGTAACGTGATAGGCTTTTTGATTATAAATTAACCTCATTTATTGATTAGATATTCCAAATAATATATGAATTAAGCAAAATAAATATTACAAATATTTTTGTTAAGAAATAAGTTAATTAAGATTGAAGTGATAAAATGAATAATGGTTTTTTATTTATTTAAGTAACTTTTTGGTTAAAATAAATACTGAAAATCAATCATTTGATTTATTTCTTACTTAATCATAAAGAATTTTTTCTTGGTTAGGTTTTTCAAGGTGTTATATGTGTTTATTTGTGAGTATCTAACTTGTTTTAATTAAAATACAATGTGGTTAACGATTGATGAAACGGAAATTAATTTACATTAAAGAGAAAAAAATATAATTTCTGATAATCATATTAAGATGATTTGGCTTTTGTAGGCTAAACTCCTTTTTCTGGAGTTATGTTTTAAATGTGAGGATTTGATTTTCGATTAATACATTATTAATCGTTCTAATAAAAAAGGAGTGTAATTTGATAGAATTTATAAACTCACTAACTAATATTATTTGGGGTTCGTTACTTATTTATTTATTACTGGGAGCAGGCCTGTATTTTACGCTTCGATCAGGGTTTATTCAAATTAGGCATTTTGGCCATATGTTTAGTGTCTTAAAAAACAGTAAACAATCTGATAGCGCAGGTATTTCATCTTTTCAGGCACTATGTACAAGTTTAGCCGCTAGGGTCGGTACAGGAAACTTAACCGGGGTCGCAATTGCGCTAACAGCTGGCGGACCGGGTGCTATTTTTTGGATGTGGGTCGTTGCTATACTCGGGATGGCAACGTCTTTTGTGGAGTGTACTTTAGCACAGTTATACAAAACCAAAGATGATAAAGGAAATTATCGCGGTGGGCCTTCATATTATATGCAAAAAGGCTTAAACCAACGATGGATGGGCGTGTTATTTTCAATTTTCCTCATTATTGCCTTTGGTTTGGTATTTAATGCAGTACAAGCTAATTCTATCGCTCAAGCAACCGCAGTCGCCTTTGATTTCAATCCAATTTATGTTGGCATTGGCTTAGTTTTATTAAGTGGAATTATTATTTTTGGTGGATTGAAATCCATTGCGAGGGTTGCTGAATTAGTTGTTCCTGTTATGGCGTTAGCCTATTTGTTATTGGCATTTTGGGTTGTTGGGCACCATATTGAACGATTACCTGAAGTTTTTATGCTGATAATCCGAAATGCATTTGGTTTGCAAGAGGCAGCGGGTGGTGCTGTTGGTTATGGTGTTGCTCAGGCTATGACACAAGGTATTCAGCGAGGGCTATTCTCTAACGAGGCCGGGATGGGGTCAGCACCGAATGCAGCGGCATCTGCAGCGCCTTATCCACCTCATCCTGCATCTCAAGGATATGTGCAGATGCTTGGTGTTTTTATGGATACCATTGTTATTTGTAGTGCGACCGCAATTATTATTTTGTCATCTGGTGTTCTAGAAAGTGGGATGGATAACATTAATGGCATTGAATTGACACAACTTGCGCTATCTTCTGCCGTTGGTAGCTGGGGAAGTACCTTTATTGCGATTGCTATCTTCTTTTTTGCGTTTACATCAATCATTGCTAACTATGCATACGCTGAAAGCAATATGATTTTTCTAGAAAATAACCATACAGCGGGTTTATTTATTTTCCGTTTAGCTGCCTTAGGTATGGTGATGTTTGGCGCACTTGCTGAAATGCCATTTATTTGGAAACTTGCTGATTTATCCATGGGGTTAATGGCAATAACAAATCTAATCGCGATCCTTTTATTATCGGGTATCGCTTTCAAACTCGCTAAAGATTATAACCAGCAATTGGTTGCAGGTAAAATACCGACTTTTGATATTAATCAGCACCCTGAATTAAAGAAACAGTTTGAGGAGGGGATATGGGAAAAAGAAGAAGTCGATAAGTGGGTTGAGAAAGAAACATCTCGCTAATATAAAAAACGTAAAGCATAAAATTCTTAGGTGAAAGCCTGAGAATTTTTTTATGAAATATTATCAAGGTTTAATAAGAATAAATGCTTGTTTTATAATTCTTTGAGCTATAAGGTTTTTTAAGATGATAAAATAAATGTATTATCACAATATATATCATTTTCTAATTTAAATAGCCGAGAGAGTTATGAAATTGAATCAGTACGCCGCAACGCTGTATGGAGTTATTTCAATCTTGTTGTGGAGCACAATGGTAGGACTGATCCGCAGTGTAAGTGAAAATTTTGGGCCTGTCGGTGGTGCAGCATTAGTTTATACAGTCGGTTCCCTTGTGTTAGTACTTGCCATGGGGGTGCCTAAAATAACGAAGTATCCCAAACGCTACTTGCTTTGGGGAACGGTACTGTTTGTTAGCTATGAAATCTGTTTTGTATTAGCGTTAGGCTTAGCCAGTAGCCGGCAGCAAGCTATTGAACTTGGTATGGTGAATTATTTGTGGCCAAGTTTTACTATCGCACTGGCTGTATTTTTTAACCGTCAACGTTTCACTTTATTATTGGGATTAGGGTTAGTTTTAGCATTTATGGGGTTGATCTGGGTAATTTCAGGAAATCAACCATTGTCGGTGCAAAGTATTTGGGCAAATATTCAAAGTAATCCACTGTGTTATTTTTTAGCCTTTATTGGGGCTATTGTTTGGTCGTTTTACAGCAATGTCACTAAGCGTATTTCTGGAGGTCACAATGGTATGGTACTATTCTTTATCATGACCTCTATTGGGTTATGGATATTGTATTTTTTCAGTACTCCAACACCGTTTATTATCAATAAAGAAAGCCTGTTATTATTAGTGGTGGCCTCAATTGCGACTGGCGGTGCGAATGCATTATGGACATTTGCGGTTATCAAGGGCAATGTGGCTTTTTTAGGGACACTCTCTTATTTTACTCCAGTTATATCAACTGCATTCGCGTCTATGTTATTAAGCACGGCATTAACGTTAAGTTTTTGGCAAGGTGTGTTAATGGTGACAATGGGGTCGGTGATTTGCTTTTTAGCGACGAGGCAAAAACCAATACGCGGTTAAAAGGTGCAGCGCGTCCCAGATAAGCGCTGCAACAGAAAATATACTGAAGTGAATTTTTGCGGGCTTATACATTAATAAATTTATTAATGGCGACGGCAACGCCATCTTCATCATTAGTTGTGGTCACAAATTTAACCATTTGGCGAATTGGCTCTAAAGCATTGCCCATTGCGACAGAAACACTGGCGTATTGTAGCATTTGGATATCATTATTTTGGTCACCAATACTCATGACTTTGTCAGGTGTAATACCCAGTTTTTCACAGATACATTGCAATGCCGCGCCTTTACTTGAGGTTTTATTTGATACCTCTAGGAAATACGGACTTGTTCGCGTTAAAGCGTAATTATCGAAGACATTCTCCGGAAGATAACTGATACCAATATCTAATTTCTCTGGATGGTCAATCATCATAAATTTAGTAAATTCCAAAGAAGAGTCCATTTCATTAACGGGGCAATAGATAAGCGGAGTGTGAGTTAAATAAGCATCTGCAACTGTATAGTGACTAATATGGCGGTTTGCCGTGAACATGCTGTTATCCGCAAGAGCATGCATGTGAACCCCGACATTTCTAGCCAGTTCCTCAAAATATTGGAAGTCAGCGAAATCTAACAAATTCTCTGCCAGATGACTGCCATCATTGGCTTGGTGAATGACACTACCATTATTACTAATACAATAGTTATCTGCGGTATTTAAATCTAGTTCCCGTAGGTAAGGGGAGATCCCCGAAAATGGCCTACCTGAGGCTAAAATAATATGTACACCTTTTTGTTTGGCTTGAATGACAGCCTCTTTTACTGCGGGAGATATTTGGTGTTGGGAGTTAAGTAATGTGCCATCTAAATCAATGGCGACCAGTTTGATTGACATCCAATGCCTCCTAAAATGCGTGCTTTCTGCCAATACCTTACTCCAATTATTCAGAATGTAAATTATACAAATAGTTATAATTTTATTCACAATAGAATAATGGGTGTTTGATTTGAAATTGAACAGAATACAAGGCAGGAACTCTGTTCAATAGTCGAAGCTTGAAATGACAATGTTTTATAGCATTAGCATGTGAATCAATAGATTAATGCGGCTAAAATATTCTCACTCATAATTATGAATCAAATGAAGCGGTTGCTTTACATCTAATTGAATTTGGTCATTCTGTCTAAAATCAAATGGCGTAATGCCATATTCTTTACGGAACATATAGGTAAAGTGGGATTGTGACCCAAAACCAAAATCCAGAGCGATATCGAAAATAGACTTACTGCTATTGCGCAGTAAGTTAACCGCACCAGCAAGACGGCGTTGACGGATATATTTACCCAGTGAAATCCCTGTGACTTCTTTAAAGATTTTTTGCATATGCCAAAGTGAATAGCCTGAATAAGCCGCGAGCTCTTCTAAGTGGATCACGCGCCCTAAGTGTTCTTCTATCCATTTACTCAAAGCATAAACAAGTGCTAAGTGGTTATCTTGTGGCATCTCAAATGTTTTCTAGTTTTACGGTAGCAGAAGTATACACAACTTCATTTCATGATGACAAAGGCTGCTTGTGCGGTATTTCCCATTTTTAGGGTAAAAAAAGCACAATCAGAATAAGTTACTGGCCAATAGCACCTAAAATGAGCGGAATTTTTGTAAAAAGAGGTTAATTGCATATTTTCCTCAAATTTGACGCTCTAAATTAGAGTACCATTTATTCTATAAACGCATTACGTGCAATGCCATAAATGATATCTATCATAAAATGGCAGTACCTTAATATTGTAATCATTTGAAAAATAAAATCATCATAGAAATATGAAGGAATTGTCGGTGTTTGGTCGTAAATTAATTATTGCTGTAAGTGCTGTTTTAGCGTGTCTTTTTTTCTATCTCTTAGCGATGGACAACCTGTGTGATCAGGGAGGAGAAAACTTTATTTTTGGTATTTGTCGTGTAACTGACTTGTTACCATTTTGAATTTGCTTTTTAATGCACAATCCATGATATTGAGTTGGGGTAGCTATCCCGCTGTATCATTTTGTTATGTGATGAAAAAAAATAACTAATAGCACCTGCTTTTGGGCCGTAAGATATGGTAAAAACAGCGCCAGAAGAATGTAGTGTTAATAAGAAAATTCAAATAAACTTGTGTCATTATCATTATTTTGGACGATAAAAAGCAAGTAAGAGGACGAAAGGGTAAAGTTATGGCGCAACAGCAACAGACGCTAAAGCGGGGATTAAAAAACAGGCATATCCAATTGATTGCTTTGGGAGGCGCTGTTGGTACAGGGTTATTCCTTGGAATAGCAACAACCATACAAATGGCAGGGCCATCGGTTTTACTTGGCTACGCACTGTGTGGGTTTATTGCTTTTCTTATTATGCGCCAGTTGGGAGAAATGATTGTTCAGGAACCTGTCGCGGGTTCGTTTAGTCATTTTGCATTTAAGTATTGGGGTGGCTTTGCGGGTTTTCTCTCAGGGTGGAACTACTGGGTCATGTTTATCCTTGTTGGGATGACAGAACTCACCGCCGCAGGTAAATATATGCAACATTGGTGGCCTGAACTCCCGATATGGGTTTCTGCCGCGGTGTTTTTTATTGCTGTGAATGCGGTTAACTTGGTCAATGTGCGCTCTTATGGAGAAACGGAATTCTGGTTTGCATTAATCAAAGTCATTGCAGTGGTTGCTATGATTATTTTTGGTTGCTACTTACTGCTCAGCGGTCATGGCGGCCCACAAGCGAAAGTCAGTAACTTATGGGAATATGGTGGTTTCTTTGCTAATGGCTTTAATGGGCTAATAATGGCTTTGGCAATTATTATGTTTTCATTTGGGGGATTAGAGCTTGTCGGTATTACCGCCGCAGAGGCAGAAGACTCAGATAAAAGCATTCCAAAGGCGATTAACCAAGTTGTATACCGTATCTTAATTTTTTATATTGGCTCGTTAGCGGTATTACTCGCATTATATCCTTGGGTTGACCTTGATGGCAAAACAAGCCCATTTGTATTAATTTTCCATGAATTAGGGGACTTACTGGTTGCTAATTCATTGAACGTTGTCATTCTAATCGCTGCGTTGTCGGTGTATAACAGTGGGGCTTACGCGACAAGCCGTATGTTATATGGCTTGGCACAACAAAGTAACGCACCTAAATTTCTTGCGAAAGTGAATAAAGGTGGCGTTCCCGTCATGGCTTTATTGGTTTCAGGTATTGCGACTTCTGGCGGGATTTTAATTAACTTTGTGATGGAAGGTAAAGCTTTCGAATTGTTAATGTCATTGGTCGTGACAACGTTAGTTCTAAACTGGATTATGATTTGTGTGTCAAATTTGAAGTTCAGAGCAGCAATGAACAAACAAGGTGTTGAAACGAAATTTAAAAGCATTTGGTATCCATTTGGGAACTATCTGTGCTTAGCATTTTTACTGCTGATTTTAGGGATCATCCTAACAATGGACGGTTTGCGCATTTCAGTATTAATTATGCCATTATGGATAGCAGTTCTATGGGTTGGATACCAATTCTCAGGGGCTAAAAAACAAGACTTAGCCAAAAGCCAACAATTAAGTTAGATTTGGTTTTTTCTTATAATAAAAAGACCGGTGGGAATACCCGACCGGTCTTTTTATACTGCGATGAAGTCGTTAGGTCACCATTGCCAACGTAGCCAAGCAAATAATACGTTACCGTTATTATAAGTCCCTGGAATATAAGTGGCTTGCAGCGAAAGCTTGTCATATTCCACTGATACTAGCGGGAGCGGTGCTGGGATTGGAATATAGTACATATCCCTACGGGCAGTGACACTCAGAGTGAAACCTGCTCCCATGCGAAAACCATCAATGTCCCCTGGGATCCACATTTTTTGGAATGCATAACCACCAATTGGCTCCCAATCATTATGTGAATCTTTAAATGCCATTGCATAGATAGCATGCCAGTCATTGTCTTCATCATAACGATATTTACCAAGGCCAAAACCCCAAGGTCGCTCGTTATACTCATCTGTTTTTTTCTTGTCGTACATTGCACGGTTGTGCCAAGTCACCGCTGGAACATATAACTCATATTTGTCAGAGTCCCATGTGGTACTGACATTATTTTTAAATTTATCCCATAAATTTGCCGATTGTTCTTGCGCAACGGCAGGCGATGATATGCAGATTGAGGCGCTCATGAGTAGCGAAGCACCTACAGCCAACTGTATGTTTTTATAAACTCTCATTGTAAATCCAGTTCTGTATCGCAGATATAAAAATGATGATTAGCTCGCTAATGATTATCAGATTAGCATTATTATTATAATTTTGAGCTCAATTATTTTAATTAAGATGTACAGAATATAACAGTATTAATTACATAGTTAAGGATAATAACTCGCTGGTCATATTAGAACTGTTTAATTTTGCCTATTTTTAAGGGGGATAACCGACAGTAGAAAGGGATATTAGCTCATCAAATTGGTTATTGAATAGGTTAATTCTCCTAAAAACCAATAATTGACAAAATACTCCATTTTTAAATTAGATAATGTGATTACTTGATGAAAATAAATGAGCTGAATTGAGTTAAAAAAGATAAGAAAAACCAATGTATCACTCATTATAGCTGTGGCTAACTTTCTGTAATAAAGAGATATTTCGTATTATTTAGGTGATAACGACTAATAATGTTGATAGAGCAGACATTTATGAAAAATAGCGTGCAAACAAATCCAAAAAGTATGACGCACGTCAAATAATGACTTGTCTCAATGGGATGAAATGGGGGACATAGGCGGCGGTTATAAGTTGCTGCATGTCAACACGGCTAGGAGCTAATTTTTGAAAGTTTATGGCAGATACATTGCTGTAAGCAACATTAGCTTCTAACTAAAAAAGGAACATCACCATGATGAAACGCCAAGAACCACTGACTGAATACCAAGCTAAATGCTTGGCTATCGCCACAGATAAAATATTATCACCAAAACAAAAAGCCAATTTTTTAGCGGTAGAAGCGGATAGCCACATTCCCTATCTTGCGGTGAGCGAACCCCTCGCAGAGGCGTTAAGTGAACGTGTTATTTGTGATATGTATGAAGGAAATGCACCATATAAGCCGCGCTATGTGTTGCCTGACTATGTAAAATACCTCAATCAAGGTTCAACATACTTAGAATTAGCCCCTGCAGAGGACTTTGATGATGCGCTTAATCATCTGATGATTTTGTATCATCACGTTCCGTCGGTAACCAATTTCCCTGTATTTTTAGGGTACTTAGATAAAGTACTCATGCCATATGTAGGTGAATTGACAGAAGAACAATTGTATCCAAAATTAAAAAGATTTTGGATACAATTAGACCGAACTCTACCTGATGCCTTTATGCATGCCAATATTGGGCCGGATGACAACGTGATTTGCCGTTTGATTTTACGTATCGATGCGGAATTGAAACAAGTAGCACCTAACCTGACATTTGTTTACCACCCACAGCGCACACCTGAATCACTTTTCTTACAAGCGATTGAAAATATTTGTGAATGTAGCAAACCGCATATTGCGAATGATATTATTCATCGTGCTGCATTTGATGAACAAGGTTACGGCATTGTCAGCTGTTATAATGCATTGCCTGTTGCAGGTGGAGGAAGCACTTTAGTCCGTATTAATTTGCGCGAGGTTGCATTACGCAGTCAAAATTCAGTTGATTTTTTAAATGTGCAATTGAAAAAGTATTGTGAGTTACAAATGGAACTCATAGAAACACGTAGCGCATTTTTATTTGAGGAATCAAACTTCTTCCAAACTAGTTTTCTTGTCCAAGAAGGGTTAATAGAACCAGAACGCTTTGCCCCGATGTTTGGTATTTATGGTTTAGCCGAAGCCGTGAATATCCTTATGGAAAAAGACGGAGCGAAAGGCGCATATCAAGCAAATTCACCCGCCTTACCACTGTCTTATCAAATCAGTGAACAGTTGGCAGGCTTTGTCGAAACCACACCTGTTAAATATGGTTATAAAAACCGAGCCATGCTCCATGCTCAATCTGGGATCAGTTCGGATATAGGAACTACACCGGGGGCTCGCATTCCATACGGTGAAGAGCCGGATCCTGTTTCGCATATCCAAGCCGTAGCTCCTCATCACAAACACTATTTATCTGGGATCAGTGACATTTTAACCATCGATGAAACGATTAAACAAAACCCGCAAGCACTAATGCAATTATGCAAAGGGGCATTTAGCTGTGGAATGCGTGAGTTTACTGCAAACGTGGCGAGTAATGATTTAGTCCGTATTACTGGCTACATGGTACGTCTGTCGGATATCGAAAAATATAAAGAACAAGGTTCTAGAAGTAACACTACCTGGTTAGGGGAGGAAGCGACTAAGAACTGTAAGATTACAGCCCGTCAGCAACGAGTAATTAGTCATGAGCAATCGATGCGCTACACTGAATAAGGTTATTCCTTTTTCCTGTGTAGATGGGCCGGGTAATCGGCATGTTATCTTTTTGCAAGGTTGCAATTTACGGTGTTTGAATTGCCATAATCCATATACCATGGCGCTTTGTGACCATTGTGGGGACTGTGTTTTTACCTGTCCTCACAATGGGTTATCGTTTGTAGATGGTCAGGTTATCTGGGATAGCGATGCCTGTCAGCTTTGTGATACCTGTTTACAAACTTGCACTAAAAATTCAAGCCCGATGACGGTGCCATTAAGTGTTAATGACGCAATCAATGACTTGAAAAAAAATGTTGTTTTCCTGAATGGCGTAACCATTAGTGGTGGGGAAGCAACAACACAATTACCTTTTATTATTGAATTATTTAAAGCAATTAAGGCCACACCAGAGCTCAAGCATTTAACCTGCTTTATTGACAGTAATGGGCATCTGGCTTCTGCGGGTTGGAATAAAGTGATTGAGTATACGGATGGCGTGATGATTGACCTGAAATCATGGAGTGATGAGTGTGCTTTAAGGCTAACAGGAAAAGATAACCAGCGTGTTTTTCAATCAATTCAATATTTGGGGCAAGCGGGGAAATTGTATGAATTGCGTTTATTGTATATTCCTCAGCAAACAGATTACTTAGAGCATATTGATAAACTTGCTGATTTCCTAAATCAATTGCCTACAAACACACGGATAAAGATTAACGCCTTTCAACAACATGGCGTAAAAAATGAAGCAGCTAGCTGGCCTGCGGCAACCCAAACAGAAGTGGAGGCATTCGCTCAACTATTACGACAACGAGGCGTTGGTCATATTCATTTGCCTAATGTGTACTTATAAATCATGTCAATTTTTCCTGTGTGAGATATCCTCTCTTTTTATCTAACTCATTAAAATTCATTCACTAACCGCTGGTATTTGTTAAATGTTATGAGACAATTAAGGCGGTTTTATTGTTTGGTTTAAAATGATGTCAGTAAACCTTGCTTATCAATCTATTCAATTGCTTTAGCCGACGAAAAGGGGAATCACACATGAGGATCAATGCGTTAACCATAGCCGGAACAGACCCATCGGGTGGGGCGGGTATTCAGGCAGATTTAAAAACGTTCTCTGCATTAGAGGCTTATGGTACGAGTGTGATGACAGCATTGGTGGCTCAAAATACCCGAGGTGTGCAATCTGTTCAAGACTTACCCCCTGAATTTGTAGCGGCACAATTAGACTCGGTTCTCAGTGATGTGCGAATTGATAGCGCAAAAATCGGTATGCTGTTTAACCAAAGTAATGTCGCAGTTGTGGCGAATGCACTGAAACAATATCCTATTCCGTATGTGGTATTGGACACTGTAATGGTGGCTAAAAGTGGCGACCCGTTGCTATTACCAGATGCGGTTGATGCGCTACGTCAACAGTTATTACCCCTCGTTTCTATTATTACACCAAATCTACCCGAAGCCGCGGTATTGTTAGACGAAAAAGTCGCACAAACAGAAAGCCAAATGCTGACTCAAGGGTATAAATTGCTTGAGAAAGGTTGCCAAGCGGTATTGATGAAAGGTGGTCATCTAAGTGATGCTGAAAGCCCAGATTGGTTAATCACACCAGAAGGTGAATGGCGTTTTACGTCAGTTCGTATAAATACTAAAAATACCCATGGTACAGGGTGTACTTTGTCAGCAGCTTTAGCTGCATTGCGCCCTCGTTGCGCTTCTTGGCAAGAAGCGGTTACGCAGGCTAAAGCGTATTTACAAGCCGCGTTAGAACAAGCGGATAGCTTAGAAGTCGGCAAGGGAATCGGTCCTGTGCATCACTTCCATGCATGGTGGTAACCTTAAAAGATTGAAAGCCCAAATACTTGGGCTTTCATATTATGCTTTAAGTTAATAAGTTACATTGAGGAGGTAACCGGCACTGAATGGCGTTTGGCTGCACTGAGAACGTAAAGGTATCTCCCGAGAGTGGCTCACCATCAAGGTTTAAGATCATATCGTGAGGAGATGAAATTTTTACCCACGATAATTGCTTTTCAACTAAGTGTTCGTTTTTATCAGCTGAAAATAAATTCGATAAAAATGCGGGTATCACATCCCTTGCAGGAATAATCAGTAAATTTAATGCACCGTCATTAATGAGTGCTTGTGGTGTCAATTGCTGACCTCCACCTGCTTGTCGGCCGTTTCCGACAGCAATGACTAACGTTTCTCCCTCCCAACTAAAATTTTCCCCTTCAATATGGCAAATGTCCGTTTTTAGTGTGTCAGGACGCAGTAAGCCATTTATCACGTAAGCCGCTCCCCCTAATGCTGACTTTAGTGCTTCTGGTGTTTCGGTGGTAATACGTGTCCCAAAGCCGCCAGTGGCCATATTGAGGAAATAATATTGCTCATTGACTTGCGCAATATCAATAGGCACAGCTTTGCCTTTTAATGAGAGTGCTAGGGCAGATTCAATATCCATTGGGATATTCGCGCTAGTGGCAAAATCATTTGCTGTACCCATCGGAAGGACCCCTAAAGCAGGACGAGACTCGCTAGGGAACTTCATCAGGGTGCTGGCAACCGCATTCACTGTGCCATCACCTCCGGCGGCAATAATGGTATCAACACCGTGTTTTATCGCCTGAGAAATAAAATAATGCGTATCATCCAGCTCCCAAGGAATACGGACTTGAATTTTATGGCCTTCTTTACGCAGGTGAGTAATGGCTTTTCGCAGCTCAATGTGATTTGCTTGTTTACCATTAAGAATAACCATGGCTGACTGATATTGATTCATAAATACCCATCCATTTGGCTTAACGTATGTCAAATATTCGTTAAAATGAGTATAAATGGATTAATAAAATATTGATGAGCTTTTTTTAGTTTTTTTACAGAAATAGAGTTAACAAGAGAAATGAAATAAAGTAGCAGATAAAAGAAATGGCTAGCTCAAGGGAGATTGAGCCAGCCAAGGAGGTGGTTCCTAGTCTTATTTTATGACTTTCTAGTTCTTCGTTTTCGAGAGTGACTATACGATATTGAATAACCAATTGATGTGATCTGTTGCATAAAATTGGATATTCAGCGCATTTTTTAATGGAAATGTCAATAACGCGAATGATTATCATATAAGAAAAAAGCATATAAAGTGAAATAATATCGTTTTATAGATAAAAAAAAGCCAAAATATCAAAGTATTAAACGATGAGGTTTTGGCTTATAGTGAACAAGCTATTTAAAAATAACTAAGTGGTGATTAGCCTGCAATTTGCTTTTCTGGCTGAGTTTGATGAGGTGCCCGGGTGGTTGTTCCTGCTAGGTTACGGATCAACAAACCAAAATTGACATCAACATCTTCAGGGATTGGCAGATAAACCACATGGCCGTTGCCTGGTGCAACATCAATCGTTTCACCTTTGCGGTTTGTTAAGGCGTCTAAGGTAAAGACAATATTACCCGCAGGTGTCATCATCTCTAAGCTGTCTCCAACGCTAAATTTATTTTTTACATCAACCTCTGCCATACCATTGACACGTTTGCCGGTAAATTCACCCACAAATTGCTGAGTTTCAGAAACAGAGTAGCCATATTCATAGGTTTGATAGGCATCGTGGGTGTGGCGACGTAAGAAGCCTTCAGTATAACCACGGTGCGCTAATCCTTCTAAAGTGGAGAGTAACGTTGGGTCAAAGGGTTTTCCAGCAACAGCATCGTCAATTGCACGTCTATAGACTTGTGCTGTTCGAGCGCAGTAATAAAACGATTTTGTACGGCCTTCAATTTTTAATGAGTGAACACCCATTTTTGTTAAATTTTCTACGTGCTCGATTGCGCGTAAATCCTTTGAGTTCATGATATAAGTGCCATGTTCATCTTCAAAGGCGGTCATATACTCGCCAGGTCGTTTGGCTTCTTCTATCATAAAGACTTTATCTGTTGGCGCACCCGCACCTAAGGTTGGCGTCACATTTTGTACTGGGATGGGCTCATGAATATGGACAATGTTACCCACATCGTCTTCTTTACCTTCTTGTACGTTATATTCCCAGCGGCAAGCATTGGTGCAAGTCCCTTGATTAGGGTCGCGCTTATTAATATAACCGGAAAGTAAACAACGGCCGGAATAGGCCATGCAAAGGGCACCATGGACAAAAACTTCAAGCTCAATTTCCGGTACCTGTTGGCGAATTTCAGCAATTTCGTCGAGGGATAATTCGCGCGATAAGATCACGCGTGTTAAGCCCATTTGTTTCCAGAACTTCACCGATGCCCAGTTAACCGCATTGGCCTGCACAGATAAATGAATATCCATCTCAGGAAACGCTTCACGAACCATCATAATAAGGCCAGGATCAGACATAATCAGTGCATCTGGTCCCATTTCAATGACGGGGGTTAAATCACGAATAAAGGTTTTTAATTTCGCATTGTGAGGGGCAATATTCACGACCACATAAAACTTTTTACCCAGCTCATGGGCTTCTTGAATGCCTTTGGCTAAGTTTTCGTGATTAAATTCGTTATTTCGTACGCGTAAGCTGTAACGAGGCTGGCCTGCATAAACGGCGTCTGCGCCATACGCAAAAGCGTAGCGCATATTTTTTAACGAACCGGCGGGGGATAAAAGCTCTGGTGTAAACATGGTTATTCTCTATCTGATGTCAAGTCAGCACTCACTCATACGAGAGAGTGTTTTTAAGGGATGGGGATTTTACTCCTATTTGCTAAAAAAACCAAATATCCCACAAGAATAGTATGTCTATTGGTTACTTAACATTCATCCCAACGGTAGCCAAGGCCATAGATTGACCGAATAAAAGTTTTTTCGTTATCGAGGGACTCTAATTTACGGCGTAAATTTTTGACGTGGCTATCAATTGTACGGTCTGTTACCACGCGGTGGTCGTCATACAAGATATCCAGTAACTGGTCGCGAGAAAATACCATGCCTGCATTATCAGACATAAATTTAAGCAACCGAAACTCAGCAGGTGTGAGTTCAAGTAACTGTGAGCCATAGCGTACTTGGAAGGCATTTTCATCGATAATAAGTTTGGTTTGGTTATTGTTGGTCGTTATGTTTGGTTGGCAACGACGTAAAATCGTTTTGACACGAGCCACAACTTCTCGTGGGCTAAATGGTTTACAAATATAGTCGTCAGCGCCGATTTCTAACCCTAACAAACGATCAATCTCTTCAGTTTTCGCCGTCACCATAATAATGGGAACATCACTGAATTTTCGCAGTTCACGACACACTGAAATGCCGTCCAGACCCGGTAACATTAAATCTAATAAAATGAGCGCAGGTTGGTGTTGTTTCACATACTCAATGACTTCGTCGCCACGTGCAATTAACGCAGGTTGGTAGTTTGCAGCTTGTAAGTAATCAAACAGCAGTTGACCTAGTTTGGGTTCATCCTCCACAACCAAAATAGGGGTATTGCTCTGTTCAACCATGATCATAACCCTTTATCTTTTAATTGAATCGGCAAATTGATGGTAATTTTGACACCTCCTAATGATGACGGTGCTGCAGAAATTGTACCATGATGAGCCTCAACAATATTATAGCAAATGGCCAGTCCTAAACCGGAACCACCACTGGCGCGATTACGTGAGCCTTCAGCGCGATAAAAACGCTCAAATAAATGTTGGCATTGCTCAGCTGTAAGCCCCGGGGCGCTATCTTGCCAAATTATACAGAGCTGGTCTTGGTCTTGTGTGATTTGGATGGCAATTTTACCTTGTGGATCCGTATAGCGTAAGCTGTTTTCCATTAAATTATAGAACAACTGGGTGATGCGATCTGGGTCTGCAAACACGTAGCCTTCTGCAATAAATTTCCGTTCAACTGAAAGTTGTTGGTCTTCTAACCGCCAGCGGGCTTGGCCTATTGCCATTTCAATTAAAGGGATAATATCGGTAAGTTGCATACGGTAGACCAATGAACCTCTATCCGATAATGAGAGCTGGTGGAGGTCATTAACTAACTTAATTAAAGTTTGGGTTTCATTGAGTAGAGAATTGATTGTTTCGGGAGTGGCTTGCCGGACGCCATCTTGCACTGCTTCTAATTCGCCTCGCAGAACTGATAATGGTGTGCGGAGTTCATGGGAAATATCCGCCATATAGTCACGACGCATTTGTTCGTTTTTTTCGAGAGTCGAGGCCAGATGGTTAAAATCTTTAGCCAGTTGTCCTAGTTCATCGCGGCCAGATTCAGGAACTCGTGTGGCAAAGTCACCATTGGCGAGCCGGTTAGTGCCCTCGAGTAACCGCTTAATCGGTTTTAAAAAGCTACGAGCAAGGAACAATGTGGCAATCAGAGCCACAAACAAAGATAGCCCAGCGATGATCCAACTGGTATACATTTGCTTGGTATCAAAACGGCGGTCAAGGGCGCTGCTAATTCCTGTTTCATAACTGGCAACGAGCCAGCCGACGGTATCGCCATTGCTAGTAACAATAGGTTCACGAAGAACTTTACTCGGCAAGGGCGTGTCTTGCCCGAAAATGAGTCGGTCTTGTGTATCATAAACCCAAAAAAAGGTTCGCCAGCGTTGGCGCATCGGGCCACGATGTTGTTGATGTTCTACAGAACGCAAAATGCGAAAGAAAATGCGATCATTACCAATCAAAAACCGCCAATTGCCCATTTCTTCATATTGTTCGGCAAGGGCAGAAGAAACCAGCTCAACGCGTTGTTGATCATTTTCTTTAATATAATCAATAAAGCCGAGCTGGAAACTCATGCGTACGCCTTGGTGCATAATCAGTACTAACAACAAGCATGTCGCAAAAATAGCCAGAAAAAGCCGAGTACTCACGCTATTCAACCTAAGCTTCATGGGTATCCTCCGCAATTTGCTGCGTTACTGATTTCTTGCGCTGCCAACGTTGTCTCAAGCTATCAAAACTTAAATACACAACAGGGGTGGTAAATAACGTTAGCAATTGGCTCATTATTAAGCCACCGACAATGGTGATCCCGAGAGGTTGACGGAGTTCTGCGCCATCACCACTACCCAACATTAACGGTAATGCACCAAAAATAGCTGCGAGTGTTGTCATCAAAATAGGGCGAAAACGTAATAAACTGGCACGAAAGATGGCTTCTCGGGCGGTTAAACCCGCCGTTCTCTGGGCTTGAATGGCAAAATCCACCATAATAATCGCGTTCTTCTTGACGATCCCAATTAATAGCATGATGCCAATTAAGGCGATTAAACTAAATGGCGTATCAAATAATTCAAGAGCTAATAATGCCCCGACACCTGCAGAGGGTAGGGTTGATAAAATAGTCAGTGGGTGAATATAACTTTCATATAATATACCCAGAACCAAATAAACGGTCACAATGGCGGCTAAAATTAAAAACAATTGTGACTGTAAGGTTTCTTGGAATATTTGTGCCGTTCCTGCAAAAGTGCCTCTCACCGTCGATGGTACGCCAAGTGCAGTCATGGTTTTTTCAATTTCGACAATGGCATCATTTAAGGTATAGCCGTCCGCAACATTAAACGCGATAGTGGATGAAGCAGATAGCCCTTGGTGATTCACACTTAGCGGTGCATTTGCGGGTTGCCAACGTGCAAAATAAGACAGTGGGATAGCGTCTCCATCTTTGTTGATGACAAACATTTTGTCGAGAGCACTGACATCTTGCGTATATTCAGGAGCAACTTCCATCACGACTTTATATTGGTTCATCGCCTCATAAATAGTGGAAACTTGGCGTTGGCCAAATGCGTTGTTAAGCAGACTGTTAGCTTCACGGACATCGATACCTAGCTGGGCCATTAAGTCCCTATCGTAGGTGATCGCCATTTCCGCGCCTTTGTCTTCCTTATCCGAGTTCACATCTGTTAGCTGTGGCAATTCACCGAGTGCTTTACGAATAGCGGGTTCCCAGTCACGCAATGCTGAAAGTTCATCTGCAAGCAGGGTAAACTGGTAACTGGCATTGGCCTGTCGACCTCCCACACGAATATCTTGTACTGGCATCATAAACAGGTTAGCCCCAGGCTCATTGGCTAATTTCATGCGTAACCGATTAATGACTTCAGCTGAACTTTCAGTACGTTCACCCAGTGGTTTTAATGAGATATACATAAAACCGCTGTTTACTCGGCTACCGCCAGTAAAACCGGTGACATTATCCGTCGCTGGGTCGGCTTTAACTTGCTGCATAAAACGGGTCATTTTTTCTTTCATTGACTGAAATGAAATGCTTTGGTCTGCGCGCACAAAGCCCAGCACTCGGCCAGTATCTTGTTCAGGAAAGAAAGTCTTCGGAACGGTGATATACAGGTAAACATTTAAGCCGATTGTGGCAAATAGCATCGCGAGAACACTCCGGCGATGTCCGAGCACCCAATTTAAAGCGACACCATAGCTTTCTTGCAAACGCAGTAACACACGTCCAAACCCACGATGTTTGGCTTTGACGTTGCGAGGACGTTTCTTCAGTAAATAAGCACACATCATGGGGGTGAGCGTTAGCGAAATCACCAATGAAATACCGATAGCGGTTGCAAGGGTAATAGCAAATTCGCGAAATAAGCGCCCGACTAGCCCATCCATTAGCAATAGGGGAATAAAAACAGCCACCAAAGAAATGCTCATGGAAACGACAGTAAAGCCGACTTCATGCACGCCTTTAACCGCGGCAATAAACGGTTTTGTGCCATTTTCGATATGACGTGAGATATTTTCTAATACCACAATCGCATCATCGACCACAAAGCCAGTCGCAACCGTTAGTGCCATCAATGACAAGTTATTTAAACTAAAGCCACATAAATACATGGCCGTAAAAGTTCCAATCAATGAGACGGGGACGGCAACAGCAGGGATCAAAGTAGCGCGACCTGAACGTAAGAATAGCAACACAACGAGGATCACCAAGGCAACGGCAATCAGTAGGGCGCGCTCGACTTCCGCTAAAGACGCGCGGATGGTCGGTGTCCTATCTTGTGCTACTTTTAACTCAATGGCGGCGGGGATCATATCATTGAATTCGGGTAATTCATCACGAATACGGTTAACCGTTTCAATGATATTGGCACCCGCTTCACGACGAATGACAATCAAAATAGCCGGTTTACCGTCTGCCATACCTGCCGCACGCACGTTTTCAATGGAATCTTTAACATTGGCGACATCGCTGAGTTTAACGGCATTACCTTGGCTATAATGAACAATAATGGGTCGATAATCTGCGGCTTTTTTTAGTTCATCATTGGTCTGTACCTGATAACGTTTTTCGTCATCATTGATATAGCCTTGCGGTTGGCGAACGTTAGCACTGCTGATGGCTGAGCGCACGGCATCAAGGGAAACCCCTTGGTTAAATAGGGCGGTTGGGTTGAGTTCAACGCGTACGGCAGGGAGCGAGCCTCCCCCCACAGAAACTTCACTAACCCCTTCAATTTGGGCAATTCGTTGGGCTAAACGCGTCGAAGCAATATCATAAATTTCGCCAGTATTTAGGGTGTCTGAGGTCATGGTCAAAATCATAATTGGCGCATCAGACGGGTTTGACTTGTAATAACGTGGACGGCTTGGCATACCGCTGGGTAGCAGGTTCTGTGCGGCATTAATTGCGGCTTGAACTTCGCGTGCAGCGTTATTAATGTCTTTGTCGAGATTGAACTCTAGTGTAATGGTGGTTCGCCCAAGCGCACTGCTTGAGGTCATTTCACTAATCCCAGCAATACTGCCTAAAGAGCGTTCAAGTGGCGTCGCAACGGAGGACGCCATAGTTTCGGGTGATGCCCCTGGAAGTGACGCTGTCACGTTAATCACAGGGTAGTCCACTTGAGGCAACGGAGAAACGGGTAAAAACAGAAAGCTCAGGGCACCACACAAAGTAATCGCAACGCTGATAAGCGTCGTTGCTACCGGTCGGCTAATAAACAGAGCAAAAAAGCGCTTCATTATGACACCTGTGCCTTCTTCGCTTGGCGACGGTCTTTAAAGTAATGAGAAAGACGGTCGAACAATAAGTAAATAACCGGTGTGGTAAATAAAGTGAGGATTTGGCTCATAATTAAGCCACCAACCATACAAATCCCTAATGGTTGACGTAATTCTGCACCTACACCAGTACTCAGCATCAATGGTAAGGCACCCAGCAAGGCCGCCATGGTGGTCATTAGAATTGGGCGAAACCGCAGCAAGCAAGCTTGATAGATGGCATCATAAGGGGACATTCCCTGTTCACTCTCCGCGGCAAGGGCAAAGTCAATCATCATAATGGCATTCTTTTTCACAATGCCAATTAGTAAGATGATGCCGATGACCGCGATGACATCAAGGTCTTTCCCTGCCATCATTAAAGCAAGTAATGCACCAACTCCGGCTGTCGGTAGGGTAGATAAAATCGTAATCGGGTGGATAAAACTCTCATATAAAATGCCCAATACGATATACATCGCCACAATGGCAGCTGCAATTAACCAAATAGTACTGCTCAGTGCCGCTTCAAAGGCTAAAGTCGCTCCTTGGAATTGCGTTGTAATAGATTTTGGCATCGCAATTTGAGATTCGGCCAATTTCACTGCATTGACAGCTGACTCTAGAGAAGCGCCATCCGCTACATTAAACGAAAAAGTCACCGCGGGAAATTGGTCTAGGTGATTAATGGCTAATGGCCCATTACCTTCTTGAATGTTCACTAAAGTACTCAGTGGTACAATGGCACCATCAGTCCCTTTTAGACGGATATCATTCAGCGCATCCATACCATCACGGGTTTGTGTGTCATGTTCTAATATCACACGATATTGATTTGACTGCGTATAGATAGTCGAAATCATTCGCTGCCCAAACGCATTATATAAGGCGTTATCAATAGCCGACATCGTGATACCAAAACGGCTTGCCGTATCACGATTAACATTCACATAGGCAACTAACCCTTTATTTTGCCAATCACTACTGACATCGGTGAGTTCAGGTTGTTGTTCTAGGGCATCTAACAAGCGTGGAACCCAAGTGGTTAATTCTTCTAATGAACCAGCCTGTAAAGTAAATTGATACTGTGTGCGCGCTACTTGCGTATCGATGGTGAGATCTTGCATGGGTTGCAGATAGAGATTCACTCCAGCAATGTTATCAACGGATTGCTGGAGACGATCAATAATCGCCATCACTCTGTCTTCACGCTCATCAAGAGGCTTTAATGTAATTTGGAGACGCGCATTGTTTAATGTCGGGTTGCTGCCATCAACACCCACATAGGTGGTGACATTGTCGACTGCAGGATCTGCTAATAATTTTGACGCGACTTCTTGCTGCTTTTGCGCCATGGCTGCAAATGAAATAGATTGGCGGCTTTCAATTGAGCCCTGAATAATTCCACTGTCTTGCAAAGGGAAAAAACCTTTTGGGATCCACAGATACAGTAAAACAGTCAGCACCATGGTACCTAGCGCCACAGAAAGGGTTAACCATTGGTGATTAAGAATACGTTTTAACCAAATTGCGTATCCAGCAACCATACGGTCAAAGAAGCGCTCACACGCTAGTTCAAAACGGTTATGTTTATGCTGCGACTCCGGTTTTAATAAACGCGCACACATCATTGGCGTTAGCGTCAATGAGACGACAGCAGAGATCAAAATAGCCACGGCTAGGGTAATGGCAAACTCGCGGAATAACCGGCCGACAATATCCCCCATAAATAACAGTGGGATTAATACTGCAACCAAGGAAAAGGTGAGGGAAATAATGGTAAATCCGATTTCACCAGCCCCTTTGAGTGCGGCGACCAGCGGTTTATCGCCTTGCTCCAAGTAGCGAGAAATATTTTCAATCACCACTATCGCATCATCGACCACAAAACCGGTGGCGATGGTTAAAGCCATTAGGGTGAGGTTATTGACAGAAAAACCACAGAAATACATCACTGCAAAGGTGCCAACAAGTGACAACGGTACGGCAATACCCGGTATTAAGGTGGCAATTCCATTGCGTAAAAACAAGTAAATCACCATCACTACGAGGGCGATGGCTAGCATTAATTCAAATTGGACATCATTAACGGATGCACGAATGGTACTGGTTCTATCGGTTAAAATTTCGACATTAACCGATTTAGGTAAGCTTTCAATCAATTCGGGCAATAGCGTACGAATGGTATCTGTGGTTTCAATCACGTTAGCGCCGGGCTGTCGCTGAACATTGATCACAATCGCTTGCTCATTATTCGCCCATGCACCTAAATAGGCATTTTCAGCACCTTGTGCAATGGTTGCAATATCACCTAAACGTACCGGCGCACCATTTTGGAAGGCCACAATAAGTTGACGATAGTCGTCAAGTGACTTCATTTGGTCGTTAGCAGACAGCGTTACCGCGCGCGTAGGGCCATCGAAACTCCCTTTTGCGGAGTTGACGTTCGCATTATTAATGGCAAGGCGAATTGTTTCGCTATCTAGCCCTTTAGCAGCCATGGCTTGTGGGTTGATATTCACACGAACAGCAGGACGTTGGCCGCCGGCTAACGTCACTAAGCCCACTCCATTTACTTGGGATATCTTCTGGGTAATTCGCGTTTCAATAATATCCTGTACTTGCGTTAACGGCATTGCATCAGAGGTGACCGCTAAGGTGAGTACAGGTGGATCAGCAGGGTTTACCTTATTATAAATTGGAGGATAGGGTAAATCCGAAGGTAGTAAGCTACTGGCAGAATTAATCGCTGCTTGAACTTCTTGTTCAGCAACTTCTAGAGGCAAGGTTAATTGGAACATCAGCGTGATAACGGATGCCCCTCCTGAACTTTGCGATGACATCTGTTTAAGCCCTGACATTTGGCCGAACTGGGTTTCCAGTGGTGCTGTCACTGCCGAGGTCATCACATCAGGGCTGGCGCCTGGGTAAAGGGTAACAACTTGAATCGTTGGGTAATCGACTTCAGGCAGGGCAGAAACAGGTAAGAAGCGATAACCGATGATCCCTGCGAGTAATATAGCCACCATGAATAATGTAGTTGCTACAGGGCGCAAAATAAATAAACGAGAAGGCCCACCGCCTTTTAACATTTCAGGCCGCATTACGCTTTCTCCGCGCTATTAGGTTTACCTTTGCGGGGCTCTTTTTTAGCGATGCCTTCAGGGGTAACAACTTCGACCGTTGTGCCATCGGTGAGTTTATCAACACCATCCGTGATGACTTTGGTATTTGCCGCGAGCCCACTTTCAATAACCACTTGTTGGCTATCTTGCATACCCACGGTTACATTGTGTTTACTGACTTTATTATCATCACTCAGTATCCAAACATAATGGCCTTCATTGCCCATTTGCAGTGCAGCGGTTGGGATCACCACGGCATTTTGCAGCGTTTCAACTTGCATTTTTACGTTAACAAATTGATTAGGAAAAAGTTTTTCTTCTTCATTGGTAAAGCGCGCTTTTATTTTCAGCGTGCCGGTCGCAGCATCAATTTGGTTATCAGTACTGAGTAGCTCACCACTTGCGATTAGCGCGATATTGTTTCTGTCCCAAGCTTCAATCAATACTTTCTCACCAGAGGATTGTGCCTGCTGGATCGCGGGAATATCGCCCTCAGGTAACGCAAAAAGGACATCTGCAGGTTGAGTTTGCGTGATGACGACAAGAGGAGTTGAGGTTCCGGAAGAGATAAAGTTTCCAACATCCACTTGTTTTAAACCCACGCGTCCTGAGATAGGCGCAGTAATTTTACTGTAGGTTAATTGCAGTTTGGCATTATCAACAGCTGCTTGGTCAACTTTAATACTGCCTTGAGCCTGTAATACCGCCGCTTTTTGGTTATCTAACTCTTGTTGCGAAATCACTTTAGTGCCAGCAAGCTTTTGATAACGAGCTAAATCTAATTGTGCATTTGCTAATGTTGCTTTGTCTTTTGCCAATTGCCCCTCTGCTTGTGATAGCTGAACTTCAAATGGGCGAGGGTCAATCTGTGCCAATAAATCTCCCTTATTGACGTATTGCCCTTCGGTAAAATACAGCTGCATTAACTGGCCTTCAACACGGCTGGTTACAGTGACAACATTCGCGGCTTGGACTGTGCCTAAACCCGATAAAAAGCGCGGAACGACTTTTTGTTCTGCGACGGCAAATTGTACAGGGGCTAAAACACGTGGTGGGCGGCCCATTGCACTTCGCTGTGAGTTTGGTTTTGCTACGGCGTCAGTAGATTGTGTATCTGATTGTTTTTCTTGATGATAAAAATACCAAGAAGCGCCAGCTGCCGCAATAATGGCAATAAAAATGGCAGAGCGAATAAAAGGTTTACGTTGTTTTTGTTTATTCATTTTGGGTAATTCGCTTAACTCAAAAAAGTGGATGAGATCCGTCAGGCTGTATACTAAAAAACTAACAAAAAAGAGTCAGTTAGACATATTAGTAGTTTAACGTGATAGGTACAAAGAAAAATGGAGGAAATATGAATAAGTGTCAATTTCTGTACTTGTATGCTGCGGTGTGTGTAAAGGAGGGCGTGGGGGAAATTAATTTTTCTCAATAAGAATTGCACCCTAATAAATAGGGTGCAAGAAATGTTATAAGCTAGAAGCGTTTAGAACCGCAGATTTTTCGTTTGAGGATTCAGAATTGACTGTCCAACCCTTCCAAGATAGAGGAATAAAGGCTACAGCAACCGCTAATAATGAGACGCCAGCAACATAATAGGCAGGTGCCATGTGAGACTGCTGCAACCAAGCACCAGTTAATATTGGTGTTAAACCACCAAAAATTGCATAAGCCACATTGTAAGCGAATGACAGGCCAGAATAGCGAATTTCAGGTGGAAATGCGCGTGTACTGATAATTGGTGTCGTTGCAATCGCGCCAACAAAGAAGCCCATCAAGCCATAGTTAAAAATCAACGTACTCGCCGCAATATCACTGGATAATGACGAATAGAAGTAAATTGCCGTTACGGCCAATCCACCCCAGGATAAAGTCATTGAGGTACGTGTTCCTGTTTTATCACCTAACCAACCCCAGAAGATACAGCCTAATGTTAAGGTTAATGTTGCGGCACAGTTAGCTTGCAATGCAATATTTCGGTCAATGTTATAGATCCCTTTTAACACCACATCTGGCGTCATCAAAATAGTGACAACGATAGCGGTTGATAATGACCACGTCAGTGCTGCCGTGATCATACAGGCTTGCTTATGAGATTTAATCACAGTTTTGACGGGTAATTCTTGTGACAAAGCTTTTTTAGCGGCCAGTTCTTTGAATATTGGGGTTTCTTGTAAAAAACGGCGTAAATACACAGAAATAAACCCAAAAATACCACCAAGAATAAATGGAATACGCCATGCGAAATCATGAATTTCAGTTGTGGTATAAGAGCGTTCAATAATAATAGCGACGATAGAGCCTAATAAAATACCGCCAGTGATCCCAGAAGTCAGTGTACCAACACCTAAGCCATAGCGTTGCTTTGGTGTATGCTCTGCAATAAATACCCATGCTCCTGGCATTTCACCACCAATCGCGGCACCTTGCATAATACGCATTAACAGCAGCAGTAATGGGGCTGCAGCACCAATGGTTTCAAAAGTCGGTAAAAAACCAATCACAAATGTTGGGAATGCCATTAAGAAAATACTTAAGGTAAACATTTTCTTGCGGCCAATTTTATCTCCAAAGTGAGCCATAATAATGCCACCAAGAGGACGAGCAAGATAACCTGCTGCAAATAGGCCCAGTGTTGCCATTAGCGCGAGAAATTCGTTATCCCCTGGAAAAAATAGTTGGGAAATAATTTTTGCGTAAAAAACAAAGATAACGAAGTCGTAAAACTCAAGGGTACCCCCTAAAGAGGATAAGCCTAATGTTTTATAGTCTTCTTTGCCCAAAGGCCTCGCAGAGGGCTGGCTGGCTGTTTGCGGTGTCATTATAGTTTCCTTCTAACTACCTGAAATACTAAATTGCATAAATTCAAAATAATAAGCATTGGCTCATAATAATGAGCTAATCATTTTTATTGGTGCAGATAAGAGGTATAAAACGTTGGATGGGTATAACTTAGTTTAATACACAGTATCTTTTTTGCATGTGTATATTTATAGCAGGAAATTCTATATTCTGTAAACCTCAACCCTAAAAACAAGAATAACATTCCAATTAGTTTTGTTTGTATGGACAATTGATTTGGTGCGGCGATAAATAACCTTATATGATGTTAATAATATGAATTTTGCAGAATATCGTATATTTAAATTAGTCAGTTACAGTGTTAATTATATTTAATTTAATAAATTCTTACTGAAATATAGTAAACAAATATTACCTAATTATTTTTCGCTATAATTAACTTTATTCATCTCGATAAACTAAATAACTATAAAAGCATTTAATTAATAGATAAATAATAAGCTTACTTGCGAAATCTTGGGATTTTGACGAGGTTTTGTTAGCGCAGGGAGTGTTTTGTAAAATGCACGCGCCCACCAAGAAACAGGACGCGTGCAAAGTAAATTTAAACGAGGAATAGCGTGGCTAAGCCAAGGAAAATAAAGAACCCACCTGTATCGGTGATAGCGGTAATCATCACGCTAGAGCCGATAGCAGGGTCTTTGCCCATTTTCAGCATAATGAGTGGAATAAGCACCCCCATAATCGCTGCCATTAGTAGGTTCAAGATCATCGCTAATGTCATGACAGCGCCCATAGCGATATCACCATATAGGAAATAGGTAACGACTCCCATAATTCCGCCCCAAACAACGCCATTAATAAAGGCGACGCCAAGCTCTCTTAACATTAAGAAAGAGAAACTATTATTTTGTATCTGGTGCAGGGCAATGGCACGAACAATCATGGTGATGGTTTGGTTTCCCGTATTTCCCCCAATTCCTGCCACAATTGGCATTAATGTGGCTAACGCGACTAATTGGGAAATGGTATCTTCAAAGACGCCAATAACACGAGAAGCGACAAAAGCGGTACATAGGTTAATGGCTAACCATGTCCAACGGGTTTTAACGGCTTGGCCAACCGGGGCGAAAACGTCTTCTTCAGGGCTTAACCCCCCCATACGACGAATACTGTTATCGTTTTCTTCACTGATGTTATCAACGATATCTTCAACCGTCAGGCGGCCCATCAGTAAGCCGCTATTATCAACAACAGCAGCAGAAATTAAGTCATAACGTTCGAACGCACTAGCGGCATCTTCGCCTTTTTCATCGGGCAAGAAGGTCACAGTGTCAGTTTTCATGACATCGGCCACTATTTTTTCAGGGGATTGCGTCAAAATAGTGGTTAGTGGTAATTCACCTTGCAGATAATTATTGTTATCGACAACAAAAATTTTATCGGTGGCTTCTGGGATCTTGCCTCGTTGGCGTAAATAACGTTGAACCGTTTTTAGTGTCACATTTGGGCGTACGGTGACGAATTCAAAATCCATCATTTGCCCGACGCTATCTTTCGCATATTGTAAAACTTCGCGAATGCGGCTACGTAGGCTAGGCTCTAAATAGGTGAGGAGCCGGCGCATGGTGTCACGAGGTAAATGCTCAGCAATATAAGCTTGTTCGTCAACATGCAAATTAGCAACGGCGCGAAGCAGTTCTCTGTCAGACATATCCTTAATTAGGCTATCCCAAACAGATACGGAGGCCTCAACTAAGACTTCACCACGTTCGTTATTATCAACAAGACGCCATAACGCGAGACGCTCATCATAAGGGAGCATTTCTAAGATATCGGCGATATCCGCAGTGTGTAAATCAAGTAGCAATTCTTTTACAAGACTAATTTTTTCACTAATTGCTTTGTCATCAATACTGACGTGTTGATCATTTTCAACAAGCGCATGGACGAACTCTTCGTCATCTAAAAATAGCGTCAGGATTTGCTGGCGAATATGTGCCAGTTTTTGAGAGTGCGGGTTGACTGTTGGCACCGCATCGATTGAAAAAGCAGGTTGTGACATTTTAATCCTTAAAGCAATAGCAGCGCAAAAGCGCTTTTTATGAATTCGTCTGCGAGCGGACGAAATTTATTATCATTATTGTCGCCTATTTAAATAATATATCAAATAGTTGAGTCAAATAAGCGGTGATTTCAAAGTCATCAGCGATGAAGAATAAGCATAAATCACTACAATAATGGCCGCAAATCACTCATTTTCTGCACAAATAGTTAACGACCAACCGGGGACATCTTCCCAATAGCCACTTTCTTTTTCTAAATCCAATATCATCAATGTATTTTGCACGAGATATTCAGATGGTAAATAGAGAGTCCAGTGCCCATCATCCGTTTCTATCCGTAACGAAGAGGGGATTGTGGTAGATTGGCGTTGATTATTTAACAAAATGGCTAGCCGCAAAATTTGAATAAGCGGCATAAATTGTTTTCTTTTAAATAAATTAAATTTAGGGATATCGTCATACTTAATAGCCCTACGATGATTACGTACTAATGTTGCCAGTAATAGTTGCTGTTCTTGGTTGAAGCCCGGTAAGTTGGTATTTTGCAAAATATAAGCAGAATGGCGGTGCATACCACTATGATTAATACTTAACCCAACCTCATGGAGCATAACTGCCCATATTAAAATGGATTCCAGTTGTGGGTTAAGTTGCTTGGGGTTTTGTTGTCCCCACTGGAAATAGAGTTCTTCCATGGTTTTTAATACGCGTTTAGCTTGCTCTCTATCGATATTATAATGCTCAGCAAGGCTTAAAGCAGTACGCTGGCGGATATCTTGGTGGCGGAAACGGCCTTCCATTTCATATAAAACACCTTCACGCAATGCACCGTCAGATAAATGTAACTCTTTAATTTCTAATGAATCAAATACGGCAAGTAAAATCGCTAAGCCAGGAACAAATACGTGTTTACGTTCATTCGATAGGCCTAATATATTCAGGGTGCTAAATGACTTATATTTCAACGCCATTTGCTTGATTTCGATAAGACGTTCCCGCGTAATAATACCGTCTTTATAGCCTAATTCTTGTATCACACTATGGGCAGCTTTGATGGTGCCCGAGGCGCCCATCGCAACGTCCCAAGTTTGTTTCTTAAATAAAATCGCGGTGCTTTCTAATTTTAAGCAAGCCCCTAGGTAGGCTCGATTGAAATATTCAGGGGTAATTTCTTCATTTGGAAAGTAAGTACGGGCAAAGCTAACACAGCCCATACGGCGGCTTTCAATCAAAAGCGGCTCAAATTTTTCACCAATAACTAACTCTGTCGAACCACCACCGATATCGAGTACTAATTTACGGCCTTTTTCGGGTTGAGTGTGCTCAACGCCCATAAAAATTAACCGTGCTTCTTCTTGACCTGAAATGATTTCAATAGGGTAAGGCATGATTACTTTAGCGCGCTGCAAAAACAGTTTTACATTCGTTGCTACACGTAATGAATGAGTGCCAACAATGCATACGTTTTCAGGGGGAAAGCCTTGTAACCGTTCGGCAAACAACGCGAGGCAGGCAAGCCCACGTTCCATGGCTTCTTCACTTAATTCATTGGTATCACTTAGACCATCAGCTAGGTGAACACGTTTTTTTAACCGTGTAAGAACTTGCAATGCACCATTAACGATGCGAGCAATGACCATGTGAAAACTGTTTGAGCCTAAATCTATAGCCGCAATTTCTTGTGGTCTCGGTGTTGAGGCGTTGGTTATTGGCATATTTTTAAGCTCTTGTATCCGGTGTTTCGATTGATTTTAAATAATCATACACAGCAAGCTGGGCCTGAATTTTACGTTTATTTCCGCGGGGAACATAATGATTACTTAAATCTTTGTCAACATAACGTGCTTTAACAGTATCGCTAAATTGCAACTCTAAAATATCCAATACCCGTTGTTTTAAATGCGGGTCGACTAAGCTAACGGCGACTTCAATGCGGTAATCAATGTTGCGGGTCATCCAGTCAGCAGAAGAAATAAAGACTTTTTCGTCCCCCGCATTGGTGAAAACATAAACACGGTCATGTTCAAGAAAGCGGTCAACAATACTGGTTACCTGAATATTTTCACTGTAGCCGACTTGGCCGGCGACTAAAGAGCACATCCCTCTGACTAATAAACGAATTTTGACACCTGCATTGGAGGCATCGTACAGTTTGTCAGTCAATTCTTTGTCGACTAAGTTGTTAATTTTTAATGTAATGCCACTGGGCCGTTCAGCGAGCGCATTTTCGATTTCTTGGTCAATTAAGGCCATCAAACGAATACGTGTATTTTGTGGTGACACCATTAGATTATCGAAAGTCACTGGGCGATAAGGATTTTCAATAAAACTAAATACCCGACGAACTTCGTTGGTGATCAGTTCATTTGCAGTGAGTAGGGAGTAATCAGTATAAAGCCGAGCGGTTTTTTCGTTAAAATTTCCCGTACCGATATGGGCATAACGCACGATTTGGCCTTCTTCCATGCGTGAGATAATAAATAATTTTGCATGGATTTTAAGCCCGGGCGCGGAGAAAATAACATGCACGCCCGCTTCAGTTAATCGTTTTGCCCAATGAATATTAGCGGCCTCATCAAATCGTGCTTGTAACTCAACGACCACTGTGACTTTTTTTCCATTATGAGCGGCATGAATGACAGAATCGATAATGCGTGAGTCTTTCGCGACACGGTAAATATTAATTTTAATCGATAATACATTCGGGTCAAAAGACGCTTGGCGCAATAATTCTAAAGTATGTTCAAAGGTATAGTAGGGATAATATAACAGTACATCGCGTTCGCGAATGGCATCGAAACCGTTACGGAAGTTATCAAACCAGCGGTGACGCAGCCTTGGTAATGGCTTGTTTAATAGGTTTTTATTTCCTTCATTAGGGAAATTAATAAAGTCTTTAAAATTGTGGTAGCGGCCACCGGCAATCACGGAGTCATCGCTGGATAGCCCCAGTTTTTCACGTAAAAGAGCAACCATTTCGTCAGGCATATCACGCTGATAGACAAAACGGACGGGTTCTGCGGTTAAACGTTGTTTTAATGTAGATGACATTATTTCGAGCAAGCTCGATTCCATCTCTGTTGCGATGTCGTACTCTGCATCACGCGTCATTTTCATCGAATAGGCATTGAGCTTATCGTAATCAAAAAAACCTTTGAAAATTTCATCGAGCGTATAGCGAAGGATATTATCAATTAGGATCATTGACTTGCGACGCTTTGGCATTTCTGGAGGCAGGTTAACAAACCGCGGGACTTTATCGGATGGAATTTCCAATAGTGCATATTGAATCTGATTGCCATTGATGATTTCAACTGCAAGATAAGTGTAGTCATCTTTTAGAAATTCAACGAGATTGGTATCAGGATTAATTAATATTGGCGTAATATGCTGGCGCAGATTCTGGCGGAAATACTGACGTAACCATATCTGTTGGCGAGGCGAAATTTGACGTTCGTTAATCAAGAATATTTGATTGCGCGCCATTTCCAATAATAAGTCATTATAGAGAATGTCGAATTCTTGTTCTTGTTTGGCAACTCTTGACTGAATTCTCTTTAACAAGTGGCGAGCACCGCTTGCCGAGCCGCGTTCTTCATTAATTAAAATACGGCGTTTAACGTCGGCGAAGCGGACTTTATAAAACTCGTCTAGATTATTGGAATAAATTCCCAAAAAACGCATTCGCTCAATAAGAGGGTTACGCTTGTCGGCTGCTTCTTGTAAAACACGCTCGTTAAAAGACAGCCAGCTTAACTCTTTTTCATGATAGAGACGTTCTTGGGACATTCTAACTCCGTATTAGACTCTTGTTACTTTATGGCTATGATACCAGTCAGTTAGCTAAATGTGTTGTTTAATTGCTTTATCTTGGGTAATAACACTTTCTGGATTAGCAGATTGTTGCTTCATCGTAAAATATTGTTGCTGAAAAATACACATACGGATAGCGGTGTGATAGCGACCATTGACAAAGAATTCGTCGATCAGTTCGCCTTCAGTATGGAAGCCTAGTTTATTATAAATATGGATAGCTTTAACATTTTCTTTATCAACAATAAGATAAAGTTTATATAAGTTTAGTACGGAAAACGCGTAGTCCATTGCTAATTTCGCAGCGCGACTCGCATAGCCATGGCCTTGATGGCTCGGTGCAATGATAATTTGAAACTCAGAGCGTCGGTGAACATAATCAATTTCTACCAATTCGACTAAGCCAACTTTCTCACTGTCATTTTCAACGATAAAACGGCGTTCAGACTGGTCATGAATATGTTTATCGTAAAGATCGCTTAATTCAACGAAAGCTTCATAAGGTTCTTCAAACCAATAACGCATAACACTGGCATTGTTATCAAGCTGGTGAATAAATGCTAAATCTTCACGTTCAAGTGGGCGCAACCTAAACGGATGAACTTGCCCGGTCGTCATAAAAATACCTCTATTTAGTTAGGAAAAATGTTTTGTTCTTCGACTATAAGGATAACATTTATTTGCGATAAAATAATGACACAGCACAGAGAGATTATCACCTTGTTGAAAAATAATTCATTTTACCCAACGCTAATGTTTTTATGTAATAGCTTGCGATCGTGTTTTTATGTGAATGCGAAGAAAAAGGGTGGATACCCACCCTTGAAATGACGTTTTGCTCATCACGAATATTATTCGTTAGCGTAACCTTGTTGCGGTAAAATTCGGTTATCTAACACAGCTTTACCTTTTTGCATTGTTAATCGGCCACTAATGAACCACTCAACAACTAATGGGTAAATCGTATGTTCTTGGGCTTTTACCCGCTCGATAATATCGTCTTCGTTATCCTGTTCAAAGATAGGCACTTTAGCTTGCAAAATAACTGGCCCGCCATCCAGTTCTTCGGTAACGAAATGAACGGATGTGCCATGTTCTTTATCCCCATTTTCTAGCGCTTTACGATGCGTGTGTAAACCGGGGTATTTCGGTAACAAAGAAGGATGGATATTGAGTAATTTACCCGCAAAGTGGTTGACGAATTGGGCTGATAAGATACGCATAAAACCCGCTAATACGACTAAATCAGGCTGATATTGGTCGACTTGTGCGAGTAATGCAGCATCATATGCTTGGCGGTCAGTATACTGTTTGGCATCTAAAAAACAGGCTGGTATTCCAGCCTGTTGTGCCCGAACAAGCCCATAAGCATTGGCTTGGTTGCTAATGACAGCAACAATGTGAGCGCCAATTGCCCCAGTGCGGCAGCTATCAATTAATGATTGCAAATTACTACCGCTGCCAGAAATGAGGACAACAATTTTTTTCATTAGCGGATCACAACCTGCTCTTCACCCGCTTGTAATGCGCCAATTGTACCGATTTGCCATGCGTTTTCGCCAAGCTTGTTCAACAGAGCAAGTGCATTTTCAACTTCCTGTTGTGGTAGAGCAATAATAATCCCCACACCACAGTTGAAGGTACGGTACATTTCATGAGTGCTCACATCACCAGCTTGCTGCAGCCAGTTAAAGACAGCAGGCCATTGCCAGCTGCTACCGTCAATAATTGCTTGTGTGTTGTCAGGCAGTACGCGAGGAATATTTTCCCAGAAACCACCACCAGTAATGTGGGCAATTGCATGGATATCGCTGTTTGCGATCAGCTCTAATACATTTTTAACGTAAATGCGTGTTGGTTCTAATAAGTGGTCAGCTAAAGGTTTCCCATCTAATTGAGTTTCTTCTGGGTTGGTTTGGCTGACTTCGAGGATCTTGCGAACCAGCGAGTAACCATTTGAATGCGGGCCGCTAGAGGCTAAAGCAATTAAGGCGTCTCCAGCACTCACTTTGCTACCATCGATGATTTCTGAGCGTTCAACAACACCCACACAGAAACCAGCCACATCGTAGTCTTCACCATGGTACATTCCCGGCATTTCCGCGGTTTCACCACCCACTAACGCACAACCTGACTGTTTACAACCTTCTGCGATACCCGTAATCACACTCGCAGCGGTATCGACATCTAGTTTACCGGTCGCGTAATAATCAAGGAAGAACAGGGGCTCTGCGCCTTGAACAATCAAGTCATTGACACACATAGCCACAAGGTCAATCCCAATGGAGTCATGACGTTTTAAATCCATTGCTAAGCGTAATTTGGTACCGACACCGTCAGTGCCTGAAACTAAAACAGGCTCACGGTATTTCTGCGGTAGGGAACATAATGCACCGAATCCCCCAAGACCTCCCATGACTTCTGGGCGGCGGGTTTCTTTTACGACACCTTTAATACGTTCAACCAAGGCGTTACCCGCATCAATATCAACACCGGCATCTTTATAGCTGAGAGAGGTTTTATCAGTCACTACGGCCCCCAAGGCAATTACATTTTTGAGAAAAATAACATCATTGACATTATTCTAACAGGCTAGGCAAACGTTTGCGATAGCTTTGTGTTGGAAATTTTTGGGTACGCATAATCGAAGAATGGTAGAACGTTATAGAAGTTGTATAGCAAAATAAGAAATGTATTTATTTAAATCAAATTTGCGGTTTTACCAATTTCAACTTAACTGAGATGAGGTATAATTTTTAAAAAAATGGCGTTAATCGTTGTTGTTTTGACCAAAATCAAGCGTTATCTAGTGGCAACCAAAGCTAAAAGAGGTATAATCCGGCGATTTTTTTGTCCGCCGCCGTCTTAAATAGTAGGAGAAACCCATGAAGATCGTTGAGGTAAAACACCCTCTCGTTAAACATAAACTCGGCCTGATGCGAGATCATGATATAAGCACAAAGCGCTTTCGTGAACTGGCCTCAGAGGTTGGTAGCCTACTGACTTATGAAGCAACTGCTGACCTTGAAACTGAAAAAGTGACTATCGATGGTTGGTGTGGTCCTGTAGAAATAGAACAAATTAAAGGTAAGAAAATCACTGTAGTACCAATTCTTCGTGCGGGTATTGGTATGATGAACGGTGTATTAGATAGCATTCCAAGTGCACGTATCAGTGTGGTAGGTGTTTATCGTGATGAAGAAACACTGCAGCCTGTCCCTTATTTCCAAAAACTCGCCTCTAACATTGAAGAACGTATGGCATTAGTGGTCGACCCAATGTTAGCGACGGGTGGCTCAATGATTGCTACCATTGATTTATTAAAAAATGCGGGTTGTACCTCGATTAAAATCTTAGTTCTTGTTGCAGCGCCTGAAGGTTTAAAAGCGTTGGAAGCTGCGCATCCAGATGTTGAATTATATACCGCTTCAATTGATGAGTATTTAAATGAAGAGGGATATATCGTTCCGGGTCTCGGTGATGCGGGCGACAAGATATTTGGTACTAAATAATGATAAGCCGACTGAGAAGTCGGCTTTTTTTTGATTAATTGTAGAGACTCACTGCTTATTCAGTGATTAGCCATTTCGCTAAAAGAGGATAAAGCCACATGACACGTCGCACCATCAGTGTTGAAGAAAGACCACCATTATTACAAACTATACCACTGAGCCTTCAACACCTATTTGCTATGTTTGGCGCAACCGTTATCGTACCGATTCTGTTTGGTGTAAACCCCGCTACAATTTTGCTGTTTAATGGGATCGGAACGCTGCTGTATCTGTTTATTTGTAAAGGGCAAATTCCTGCTTATTTAGGCTCAAGTTTTGCATTTATTTCCCCAGTGCTGATTTTATTACCATTAGGTTATGAGCTGGCACTTGGCGGCTTCATTATCTGTGGCGTGCTGTTCTGTATTGTTGCACTGATTGTTAAAGTTGCAGGAAGAGGGTGGATAAACGTCATGTTCCCCCCAGCAGCAATGGGGGCAATCGTAGCCGTAATTGGTTTAGAATTAGCTCAAACGGCTGCAGGTATGGCTGGGCTATTACCTAAAGATGGCGCAGTGGTTGATTCGAACACGTTAATTATTTCCCTGACCACGTTGTCAGTCACTATTCTCTGCGCGGTCGTTTTCCGTGGGTTTTTATCTATTATTCCAATTTTGATTGGCTTTTTAGCGGGTTATGCATTGTCCTATTTTATGGGCATTGTGGACTTTACCCCGGTTATTGAAGCGCCGTGGTTTGCTATTCCTACATTTTATACTCCACGCTTCGAATGGTTTGCTATTTTAACCATTTTGCCCGCTGCATTAGTGGTTATCGCTGAGCACGTAGGGCACTTGGTCGTCACTGCGAATATTGTTGAACGTGACTTAATGAAATCACCAGGTTTACATCGTTCAATGTTTGCTAATGGGTTTTCTACGGTGATTTCCGGTTTCTTTGGCTCGACACCAAATACGACTTATGGTGAAAACATTGGGGTCATGGCAATTACCAAGGTATACAGTACTTGGGTAATTGGCGGAGCCGCAATTATTGCTATTTTATTATCTTGTGTTGGTAAATTAGCGGCTGCTATCCAATTAGTACCAGTTCCTGTGATGGGCGGGGTTTCACTCTTATTGTACGGGGTAATTGGTGCATCAGGTATTCGAGTGTTGATTGATTCAAAAGTCGATTATAACAAGCCACAAAATTTGATTTTAACCTCAGTGATTTTAATTATTGGTGTGAGCGGAGCCGTTATCCATATTGGTCAAGCTGAACTCAAAGGTATGGCGCTAGCAACGATAGTTGGGATCTTTATGGCATTATTATTCCGTTTTATAACGTTTGTTAGGCCTGAAAAGCAGTTTGTGACATCTGAAGTCCAAGAGCTTGATAGCAATAAAAAATAAGCCACACAATTTTCCATATTGCCGTTCAATTGTTTGAACGGCATTTGGTCACCGTTCTTATTCATCTATCCGTGTTTTTTATGGTAAACTGCTAGATGAAAATTGATTTGTACAGCCAGAGGCGCTTCTGAACACACCATCACAGCTTTCATTACCACTATATCTGCCAGATGATGAAACCTTTGCGAGCTTTTATGCAGGGGAAAATGGGGCGTTGCTGTCTGCTATTCAGTCTGCTATTAATCAACCCCATGGCAGTTATATCTATTATTGGTCGCGTGAAGGCGGCGGGAAAAGCCATTTACTGCACGCAGCTTGTGCAGAGCTGTCTGAACAAGGCATTGCAGTCGGTTATGTTCCTTTGGATAAACGTGCGTATTTTGTTCCTGAAGTACTAGACGGTATGGAACATTTATCACTCGTTTGTATTGATAATATTCAGTGCATCGCGGGTGATGAAGAGTGGGAAATGGCGATTTTCAATTTGTATAACCGTATTTTGGAAATTGGTCGCACTTGTCTATTAATTACTGGGGACAGGCCTCCTCGGCAAATCGAACTGAAATTACCCGATTTAGCCTCTCGCCTTGATTGGGGGCAAATTTATAAACTGCACCCACTGAGTGACGAAGATAAGATTTGGGCACTGCAATTACGCGCTCGTATTCGTGGTTTTGAATTACCGGAAGATGTTTGTCGTTTCGTATTAAAACGTCTAGATAGAAAAATGGGAACGTTGTTTGATATCTTAAACAAACTTGACCACGCATCAATTGTCGCTCAGCGAAAATTAACGATTCCTTTCGTAAAAGATATTTTAAAACTCTAGTTGATTAAATGAGTTGGCAGCCATATAGCTGCCAAAATAGAGTTTATAAGATTTCACAAACCTGCTCAGGCGGACGACCTAAACGTGCTTTATCACCATTAACAACGATAGGGCGTTCAATCAATTTAGGATTTTCATGCATTGCTTTAATGAGTTGATCCTGAGTTAAGCTGTCATCGTTTAAATTCAATTCCTTATACAACTCTTCTTTGGTGCGCATTAATTGACGAGCATCTTTAAAGCCTAACATTTTAAGGAGTTTTTTGATTTCAGCGACCGTTGGGGACGTTTTTAAATACTCGACCACCGTGGGGGAGATACCCTTATCAGTTAAAAGGGCTAAGGTTTCACGGCTTTTAGAACAGCGTGGGTTGTGGTAAATCTTAATCGAATCCGTCATTATTATAACTCCTTACGGTTTTGCATTTTTGTCACGTAATTGTAGTTTTCTAAGCGCATCAATGCGAGCGTCATAACGCTGCTGTTCGTAACTGCCTAAACGGCTTTGACGGCTAGCATCGCTGAGATAATTAATTGCAGTG
Organism: Providencia sp. PROV223; assembly: GCF_028479245.1. Classification (NCBI taxonomy): domain Bacteria; kingdom Pseudomonadati; phylum Pseudomonadota; class Gammaproteobacteria; order Enterobacterales; family Morganellaceae; genus Providencia; species Providencia sp. PROV223. The sequence continues at coordinate 186,289 of NZ_JAMPNG010000005.1, read as the reverse complement.
TCATAGTTACCCCGTAACGCCATCCCTTCTGCGTAAGCAGCAAGTTCTTCGGTACGCTTACCTTGTTTTGCGGACGCTTCTGCCAGTAAATCCCAACCAATCGGGTCATCAGGGTAATCAAACGTATATTTATTCAGTAAGGTTGTTGCTTCTTTATATTGATGATTATTAATTAATGCGTTAGCTAGGTTGACAATAAATACGGTATTTTTCGGTGATTTTCTCAAAGCATTCTGTAAACGAGAGACGGCTCTAGAGACTTGATGTTGTTCAATGTCGACATCAGTCATGCTATCGATAAACCAAGGGTTATCGGGTTGTTTCGCTAATAGCTCTGTCAGGATTTTTCCTGCTTCTGCGTACTTTTTGTCTTGAGAAAGCAGTAGCGCTTTACCGTATTGCGCTGCAATTTGTTCTTGTGCAGAACCTTTACCATAGTTTTCAATGATTTGGTCTAAAGCATGTTTTTGCTCGGTACTATACATAGCTAAAATACGAACTCGGGCTAACATAAAGTCCAGTGATGATGGCACACTCACTTTAGGGTATTGGTTCGATCGGTTTCTGGCATCAGCTAAACGGCTATCCGGCAAGGGGTGCGTTAATAGAATTTCAGGGGGCTTTGACATATAGCGAGTTTGGTCTGACATTGTTTGCATAAAATCAGCCATCGCATGCGGGTCAAAGCCAGAGCGCCTTAATGTCTGTAAACCAATACGGTCAGCTTCTTGTTCATTGGCTTGGGTAAAGCTGATCATACCTTGCTGAACCCCTGCCATAGTGCCTGTTAAAGCGGCAAAACCAGCTTGAGGATTCGCCATCACTAACAGCAAAGAACCAATCGTCCCTGCAATCGCGAGAGGAGTGGTGCTTTTTTGGTCTTCCATCATTCGCGCAAGGTGCCTTTGCGTAACGTGAGATATTTCGTGCGCCATGACGGATGCTAGCTGACTTTCATTTTGGCTGTATCGGAACAATGCTGAGTGTAGCACTACATTGCCCCCAAAATAGGCGTATGCGTTAATATTGGGGTTGTTGACTAAATAGAACTTAAACGGTGTTTTAACTGAGTCGGCATTTTTCACTAACCGCATACCAAGTTTGTTAACATATTGGGTTAACAATGGGTCATAAATAAGAGGGGTGCTGGCACGAATTTGGCGTGTAATAGCATCTCCCATAATAATTTCTTGGTTGATGCTAAGTGTGCCTCCTGCTGTGGTTCCTATATCGGGTAAGGTATCTTCAATTGCACTATAAGCAGGTAATACTGCACCGTTCATTAGCGCAGCGATCATGAAAGCCAATAATGGATATTTTAAATTTTTCTTCATGAAACGTGAGTATCCCATACAACATTTTAATTTAGGGTAAGTACCGACTTTATTTCGGGTGTGCTTTAAGTAAGGCACTTAAAAATACGAAAAGTTTAAAACACATGATAGCAAAAGCTATCGTAAAATCTGTTCTTCGGTATAATTTTCGTTACTTTAGGAACTGTCCTTTGTGTTATTCCCTAGGAGCAATAAATGCTGGAATTGTTTTTACAGTGGTATCGTCGGCGTTTTGCTGACCCACAAGCCATAGCCCTTTTTACATTACTCGTATCAGGGTTTGTGATCATCTTCTTTTTCAGCAGTATACTGGCTCCATTGCTGGCGGCAATTGCTTTAGCTTATTTGCTTGAATGGCCAACCAATTTATTACAACGCATAGGGTTATCCCGTTCAGTTGCTGTCGGTATTATTTTGACCTTATTCGCCGGAATAAGTGCCATGGTTATTTTAATTATTGCGCCAACCGCATGGCAGCAAGGGATTAATTTGATGGCCGATCTGCCAAATATGGTTAACCGTTTCAATGAATTTGCACAAAAACTGCCAGAGCAATATCCAGCACTAGTGGATGTAGGCATTATCGATATGATGGCAGATAACCTGCGTAGCCGTATGTCGGGTATTGCAGACTCTGTGGTTAAAGCGTCAGTTGCTTCATTAATAGGTATTTTTACTTTAGCAGTTTACTTAGTTCTAGTGCCGTTGATGACATTCTTTCTTTTAAAAGATAAAGAGCGTATTAGCAAAAGCTTCCTCAAGCTGTTACCGAAAAATCGTTTGTTAGTGGGTAAAGTTTGGGTCGAAATGAATGAACAAATCACCAATTATTTGCGAGGAAAAGTTACTGAAATGGTGATTGTTGGGGTGGCAACATATTTATGTTTTGCTTACTTTGACTTGCGCTATTCCGTATTGCTGTCGGTTCTTGTCGGGGTAGCGGTATTAATCCCTTACATTGGTGCGGTCGCAGCCACGATCCCCGTGGTTATTGTTGCGCTCTTTCAGTACGGTATTGGTAGTGAATTTTGGTACTTAATGTTGTTTTATTTAGTTATTCAAGGTTTGGATAGCAACGTTGTGGTGCCTTTATTGTTTTCTGAAGCCGTGAATTTACATCCACTAGTGATTATTTTATCTGTTGTGGTGTTTGGTGGGTTATGGGGCTTTTGGGGCGTGTTTTTTGCAATACCTTTAGCAACACTGATTAAAGCGGTTATTCATGTCTGGCCGGAAGAGCCAACGGAGTCAACGAACTAGGTTAGTAATAGTGCTGTATGGGGGCATACAGCACTAAGAAGTAACGATTAAGCGTGTGTATTGATGTAATCAAGCACGATTTCGTGGTGGTTACTGGTTTTAAAATTGTCAAAGACGTGCTCTATTTTCCCTGTAGGGTCAATAAGGAAGCTAATGCGATGAATCCCATCATAGGTTTTCCCCATGAATTGTTTTTCACCCCAAACCCCAAATTGCTCACATACTTGGTGGTCTTCATCTGATAACAAAGTGAAGTTCAACATCTCTTTTTCAGCGAAACGAGATAGTTTCTCTGGTTTGTCTGTGCTAATACCTAATACTTCGACACCTTTCGCTTTAAGTGTATCCATTTCATCACGTAGACCACACGCTTGAACAGTACAGCCAGGAGTCATCGCTTTAGGATAAAAGTAAACTAATACGCGCTGACCCTGATAATCAGAAAGATTGATGAGCTCACCATCTTGGTCAGGAAGGCTAAATTGAGGCGCCTTATCACCGGCTTTCAATGGGTTCATTACATATATCTCCGTTAACTTTGCATGTTGGGGTTGTTAACAATACTTATGTTGCCTTTAGCATTTAGCATTGTACATAGTTGTTGAAATTTATTTTTTATAATTATGCCATTATCGTCCAACGGATCGTGTGCAGTAATCTGAATTTCCAGTTGAGCGGGCATATCATTATTGGCTGGTTGTGTTTTAGAAACAAGCTCTGCGATATTACACTGCGAAGTTGTGAATAAATTTGTGAATTGCTCGACAATACGAGGTGCATCGTCGACAACAACATTCACTGTTACTGTCGATGGGTAATAGGTTGTTTGCACACTCTGAGTTCTTTTCATTACGATAAGCAAGTCGAGCTCGGCGCCTTTAGGTGGTAATGTCGCTTCTAAAAGGGTGATAGCATTCCAACTGCCGGAGAGCATCATAATGAAGGTGAATTCCTTGCCAAACATCGCTAAGCGACTATCTTCAATATTACAATCACACTCGCTGACGAGACGTGTAATGGTATTCACAATGCCCGGACGATCTGTTCCCAGCGCAGTAATGACAAGAAATTGCTGTTCAGTCTTAGGCAAAGTCTATTCCTTAGTATTTTAATTATGTCAGTTAAACATTTAATTAGAATATAGCAGTAAAATTCTAGCGCTAACAACTGACTGGCTATGAGGGTAAGGAAACCATAAAAAAGGCAATCTGCCAAGGGGGTAAATAGACTCTTGCGAGAAATATCAGTGAATTATTACTTCTATTTAAGTTAATGTCCTCGGCATTAACAAAATTCATTAAATTCTTGCTATTGGGTGGTTTTCTTCTTTGAAATGAAAAAGTAACATGGTAGTTCAATTATTAAGGGGGTATCGCTATGGCTAATGGAAACGCAAATTATAAAGATTTTTTAACGGGAAGCATTGTTGCAGTTATTACACCAATGGATTCGGCAGGGCGTTTAGATAAAGCGAGCCTGAAAAAGTTGGTGGATTATCATGTTGAAAGTGGAACAACTGCGATTGTTTCTGTTGGTACAACTGGCGAATCAGCAACCTTAACGCACAAAGAACATGTGGATGTCGTGAAAGCGACGCTTGAATTAGCAGATGGTCGTATTCCTATTATTGCAGGAGCCGGTGCAAATGCTACCGCTGAAGCTATTTCTTTGACAAATGAGTTTGAAAACAGCGGTGTGGTTGCTTGCCTGACGGTAACACCTTATTATAATAGGCCTTCTCAAGAAGGGCTATATCAACACTTTAAGGCAATTTCAGAAAACACCAGCTTGCCACAGATTCTTTATAATGTACCATCACGCACTGGCTGTGATATGTTGCCTGAAACTGTGGGGCGTTTAGCAAAACTGGCGAATATTGTTGCAATTAAAGAGGCAACAGGGAACTTAGCTAGGGTTCATCAAATCAAAGAACTGGTTGATGATGATTTTGTACTGTTAACAGGTGATGACGCAACGGCGCTTGATTTCATGCAACTAGGTGGTAAAGGCGTTATTTCGGTCACATCTAACGTTGCGGCGGCACAGATGGTAAAAATGTGTGACTTAGCGCTTGCAGGCAAATATACTGAGGCGCGTGAATTAAATAAAAAACTGATGGGGCTTCATCTTCAGTTATTTGTTGAACCAAATCCAATTCCAGCGAAGTGGGGCTGTCATCGCTTAGGTCTGATTGCAGATGGGACATTACGGTTGCCAATGACACCGTTAACCACCTCGGGCCAGCAAAAAGTTGAGGAAGCCTTGAAACTCGCTGGATTACTGTAAAATTTAGGGAATTTTAATGGCAACATTATTGCAAAAATCGAAGGTTATGAAGGTTGCTGGCCTGTCACTTGTTGTGTTACTGGCAGCCTGCTCCAGCGATCAGCGCTATAAACGTCAGGTCAGTGGTGATGAGGAATATCTCAATGCTGCGCCATTGAAAGTGTTGAATGTGCCACAGGGGCTTACATTACCAGAACAAAATGGTGAGTATGATATCCCTAAAGCCACATCAACAGGGGCAATAGGAAAAGCGTTAGACATTCGTCCACCAGTACTGACAATTTCGCAATTAGCGGGTTCTCGTACAGAGGATAGCGCTCAAGCAAGTCGTTTGTTGCTAGAAAATACACCTGAAAATAGCGCACTTTGGTCACAAGTTACGATGATCTTAGAGCAAAGAGGGATTCCAGTTTCATCTAAAGACGATGGCTCTCGCTCAATTGAAACCGATTGGGTGAAATGGGATCGCGCAGATGAAAACGTACCGATTGAGAGTCGCCATAAAGTTACAGTACAGCCAGAAAACGGTATGATGGCATTAACGGTAACTAGCTTAGGCTTACGTCAAGGGGGAGAGACAATTACTGATGTTGTCGAAACTCAACGTTATAACAAGCTGTTATTGAATGAATTAACCGATAACTTATATACGTTACGTGATACTTCAAACAAAAATAGTATCCAAAATGCCTACGGTATCATTGATGTTCAAACCGGTAGTGATGATACTGGCTTACCTTTAGTTGTGGTTCGTGCGCCATTTGATGCAGTATGGGAACGTTTACCTCACACCTTAGAAAGTGTTGGTATGAAAGTGGGTGACCGTACGCGCTCAAGTGGTTCTGTGATGGTAACTTACAAAGGTTTAAGCAGCTCAGAATGGCAGGCTTTGGGTATTGATGACCCAACTGTGCCAGAAGCAGATTATAAAGTGCAGGTTGGTGACTTAAATAACCGTAGTACACTGCAATTTATCACCACCAAAGGTGTGCCTTTAACACAAAAACAAAATGATGAAATGGTTGCAGCGCTGAAAGCAGCATTTAGTAAAGCACCTGCCAAAAAGTAATCATTCAACATTTTGAGATGACTAATTAAACCGTAGCTTAAATACAAGCTGCGGTTTTTTTATTTAAATTGGATGGGTTTGTATTGGGGTAAAGATATTAAGCTTCATACGCATAGGCTGGTGGTTATCAGCTCTGTATTTTGTTTATTTCATGCTACTCGTAATCTATATACTTAGTTAGTTATTAAATAGCATTTCATCAATTTGAATTTTCCTTCTCTGGTAGGATAATTTTATCTTTCATGTTTTCACCTAAAACAAATGGACAAAAAATCAGTGTTTATGGTTAAGTAATCGTTTGCGTCTGCTCGGGAATTTTATTATCATGATTAACAGTAAATTATAAAATATTGAATATCAGCTAGTTAGCGTTTCACATGGTGAATTTCAGTAACTGACTGAAACAGAGCAGAAAATTAACAATGAATAGGCTATTTGATTGGTTTTTGTTCTTCTGTTACTTATCTGAATCTGCTGTGCAGGTTGATTTTTGTTTAGTTTAATCACATCCCTGGAGTGTGTAAGATGCAAAAGAAAGCTGAGTTGTATCGTGGTAAGGCAAAAACAGTCTATACCACAGAGGATCCTGATCTACTGGTTCTGGAGTTCCGTAATGATACATCAGCACTCGATGGTGAGCGTATCGAGCAGTTTGACCGTAAAGGTATGGTAAATAACAAATTTAACCATTTCATTATGAGCAAATTAGAAGCAGCCGGTATTCCAACACAAATGGAAGCATTATTGTCTGACACAGAAGCCCTGGTGAAAAAGTTAGATATGGTGCCTGTTGAGTGTGTGATCCGTAACCGTGCCGCAGGTTCACTAGTAAAACGCTTAGGTGTTGAAGAAGGCATGGTGTTAAATCCGCCACTATTTGACTTATTTTTAAAGGACGATGCCAAACACGACCCAATGGTGAATGAATCGTACTGTGAAACCTTTGGTTGGGTGAGCAAAGAAAACTTGGCAAAAATGCGTGAGCTAAGCTACAAAGCCAATGAAGTACTCAGTAAAATTTTTGCGGATGCAGGGTTAATCTTAGTCGATTTTAAACTGGAGTTTGGCTTGTATAAAGGCCAAGTGGTATTAGGCGATGAGTTTTCGCCAGACGGCAGCCGTTTATGGGATAAAGAAACGCTCAATAAAATGGATAAAGACCGTTTTCGTCAGAGCCTTGGTGGCTTAATCGAAGCTTACGAAGAAGTCGCACGCCGTATTGGCGTACAGCTAGATTAATCAATTTCCTATAATTTGAATGAGATTTTAGCCTGCATTGCAGGCTATTTTTTTAGTCGCTAATCGAGGGTGATTGTTGGCTAATAAAATGTGTAATCCATGATGAGAGAGCGGTATCAGTAGTCTTTATTTGTAGTTGTTGACTAAGTGACGTCAACGTAGGCGCGGGCAATGGGCTTTCGACTTGTAACTCTGGATGGCTTAATATTTCCGTTGGCTGACCGTCAGCGATGAGTTGGCCATTTGATAAATGCAATACGCGTTGAAAATGGCGGGCAACAAAATCAAGGTCGTGGCTAATAGAAACGACGGTTACCCCTTTTTCGCGTTGCAAGGTTAGCCAATGTTCAAATTTGCGCAGCCAAAAAGCGTCGAAGTCACGGCTTGGTTCATCAAGCAGCAATAACTTAGGTGAAACGGCCTCTAAACAGGCAACAGCAACCATCCTGCGTTGGCCTGCATGTAAATCTAAAGGGTGTTTATCTGCTACATCGACTAAGTGACAAATTTCAAGTGCTTGCTGTACTCGCGCGTGAATATCACGTTTATGATATCTTTGGCGTTTTAAACCAAAAGCAATTTCATCACGCACACAACTATGGAAAATTTGTTTCTCAGCTTCTTGGAATAAAATACCGATATGGTTGGCTCTTTGTGGTGAGGAAAGAAGGTTAAGCGGCTGGCTATCAAGCTGAATATCACCTTGTGTAGGGCGCAATAACCCTGCGAGCAGGCGTAATAATGTTGATTTACCTGCGCCATTATTCCCAACTAAAGCGACCCATTCACCAGGGTGAATAGATAGAGATAAAGATTGTATATTATCAATAGTAGAGCTTGGCCAACGATAGCTCAGGTTTTTAAGCTGTAACATGCCGCTCCTTAAACATCTGTAGCAATTGCGCTTCATTGTGGGGAATTGTGTCTCGCCAATGCCCTAATTTGACCAGTTCACCTATAGCACGCCAAGCCTCTGGCATATTGATTGTTTCAATAGCATCAAGAAAAACATCATCCAAACAGCCTATAGCAACCACTTTCCCAGATTCTAAAAAGGCTTTGCCAGTACTCAACAAAAGGAATGAATCACAGAAACTGATGGCAGGTAATAAATTGCGTTCAAAAAAAATAATGCTGCAGTTTGTGTGTTCTGTATAGTGTTGTAATTGCACTAAAATACGTTGTGTTGCACTGGGTGTTAGCCGACTAAAGGCTTCATCGAGCAAGAGGAGTTTAGGTTGCATCGCTAATGCACTTGCTAACACGACGCGTTGTGCTTCACCACCCGATAATGTCGCAGGATGGCGCGTACGTAGAGCTTCACAAAACGTGAGCGCAATCGCGTGTTCAACTCGTTGACTAATTTCACTGGGTGACAAGCCAAGGTTTTCAGGCCCAAACGCAATTTCTTGTTCAACGGTAAACGCGCAACCCGAGAGTTGTAATTGGGGGGATTGCTGAACAAGTTGGCGTGATACTGATACCTGAACCACAGAGCTGTCAGCTAAGGGAACTTGTAATACCTCAGCGGTTCCTTCTATTTTCCCTTGAATAAGGTCACTATGCCAACCTGCAAGTATTTGCGCTAATGTGCTTTTTCCGCTGCCATTACCGCCAAATACACACAGCCATTGGCCTGCATTAAGCTGAAGATCAATCGGCCCTAATAAGGACTGCTCCGCGCTTTGTGGAATGAAGCGCATTTGTTGTAGATTCACCACCACAGAGAGAGACCACCTTCAATAAAAATTAACAAAACTAGCCCATACCTAAGTAGGGCTTGGAATGAACTATCCGTAGGTGGGTTCAATGTCGTGCGTTTAGCGCAATAGCGAAAACCACGCATATCTAATGCGGCTCCACGAATACTCAGATCACTAAGAGTATTACTGGCAAGTGGAAATAATAGGGCCGGTAATGATGTAACACGTTGCCAAAAGCGCCCGTCAAGAGGGACGCCTCTTGCCAATTGTGCCTCACGGATGGTGTTTAATTGCTGACGAAATTGTTCTGCAAGCAATAACGGACCCGCGAGTAGATATGCAAAACTAGCAGGTAAACGGCTAGCAAACAACGCACGAATAAAGCGTTCAGTCGGTACATATTGCAACCAAAGCTGAGAAGCGCTAATAATCGTTAATAACTTAAACCACAATGCTAGTGCAAATTCAGGACGGCTATTTTTTAAGGCATCCCCGGTTAATTGTTGAGCTAGCCAACCCCCGTGAATTAACCAAAGCCCTGCCGCCATGGGGAGCATAATCCATGCAACAATGCGCCAACGATGACGTGCAGGTCGCCAAAATAATAAAGCAGCGAAAGTACTGCAACCTAGCACAATTAATAGCCAGTTCAGAGGTAAGAAAAGCGAACTTACACTGAGCCAAAACCAAATTGTCAGCGAGGTGAATGGATGCATTTAACTGACCTTCGCCATATTTGGATAATTACGTTGGACACGTTCTGGTAATTGTCGAACGAGTAGCCAAGCAATAATGGCAGATGCAACTTTGTCCGCAATATTGGCGCCTAATACCGTAATTGCCACTGATTCTAATAAGTTATCGCCAACAGCATGGAAATACGCGACAAAAAAGTCTGCTCCGCTACCGGTTGTTCCTGCAAATAAGTATGTACGTATAGGAACAGCAACTATCATTAATGCAAAAGTAATCACTACACCGGATAAAACCACTCTTGGTAAGGTGCGAAAACCACCTGCGCGAGCTAATAACCCAGCGCTGAGTCCAATCATCATCGCAACAGGTGCAAATGCAGCGGCAATTGGCCCACTGAGTAAACCCCATAATAAATTAGTTAATAAACCACTTAATAACGCAACCCAAGGGCCTGCTAATAACGCACAAATTAACGTTCCTATAGAATCCAGAAAAATAGGCAGTTTTAGCATTGAACTTAATTGGCCAATAACCATATTAATGGCAATAGAAAAAACAATTAAAGTCAGTGTACGACTAGAAATAATCGACGTTTTACCCATGACAAAGTCATTCCTTACAGTAATGGAATAATAAAATTAGCGAGAAGTGATGATAAGTTCTTCATAACCTGATAACGGGCAAGGTTCACGAATGAAATTTACCTTTTCCAGTTCCCCAATAATCAGCTCTAATGTTGTTCTGACCGTACAACCCGGCATCATATGACCACCGAGGACTTGCCCTTGCTCATCAGAGACAGCTAAATGCAGGTGTTCGCCTTTGGCATCTAAAGTGCCAATTAATGAAACAATTTCAAATTTACCTGTTGTTTGAAAGGTCTCTTCTTGGCCTGCAAAACGTAGTGCAACGTCAGTTAAGCTGCCGACACTGCTAGCAATGAACGCAGCTTGTAGGCCATGTTGCTCAATTTTATGTCTTAATGTTAAAAGTGCGTCTTCGCCAGGGATTAAACGAATAGCAATAAAACGCGCGTTTGAATAGGGTGATAAAGATTGGTTCATATTCTTAATCCTAATAATTGTGCTTATGCAGAGCGTCGCACAACCATTTAAATCATTAAAATTATAAATAATGCTAAGTTATGATTTTTCTGTATTAATTATCTGTGATTATTATACGCAATTGAGATGGATTGTCTGGTTGTAAAGGTATTCAGGGCTATCTTCAGCAAAAGGCACTACAAGTTGGTTTTTATCATGATAAATATAAGAAAAACGCAGAAATAAAAAAATAAACAGTGATGAATACTCCGAATATTTAGCTTAAGTTTTACTGGTGGTGGGGATTATCTGTATTGCCATGCTAATTTTTGTATAATTAAGCTTGTTACCGTGAAATATGCTGAGAATACATCTTTTAAAAAGTATTAAATAGATAATAAAGAACAGCTAAAATGTCGCATTTTAGTTAATTAATTGTATGGAGATAGTGAGATTTTTTATTAATTAAAAATATCGTCGCCGTAAAAATAAAAAGAGTTGGCGTTAATATTTGCTTCTTTGATGATGAGCCAATAACATGTTTTTAAATCAGCCTAGTTGCTGCTAATAAATTATAATTGTGCGTTTTACAGGGACAAATCTATGAGTCATGTTGATCCAACATTAATCATTTTACTGGTCTTAGCCGGGTTAGGTATCATTAGTCATAATATGACAGTCACCCTTGCGATGCTATTTTTATTGGTGGTCAGAATAACACCATTAAATAATTATTTTCCATGGATTGAAAAATATGGCTTAACCATTGGGATACTTATCTTAACAATCGGTGTTATGGCTCCAATTGCGAGTGGTAAAATAACGGCTAATGAGGTATTAAGCTCATTTTTGAATTGGAAATCGATTTTGGCAATTGTTATTGGGATCGCAGTTTCTTGGTTGGGTAGTAGGGGCGTCACATTAATGTCCCATCAACCGTCTACGGTTGCAGGCTTACTGGTTGGAACCGTCATTGGCGTTGCTTTATTCCGTGGTGTACCGGTAGGGCCCTTAATCGCTGCTGGGATTTTGTCACTATTAATTGGTAAATCATAGTATTACGATGGTGAAATTACTTCCTGTCATTATAGAACAACTGCATATAGTTGGTATGCGTCGTCTTATGGTTCTTTCTGGCGACGATGCATGGGTAGAACAACAACTAAAACAACTTCAAGTTGCTATTGATGGCGATTGGTTAACGATTTCATCAAACTTACCGCAAGGGGTTTCCCCTGAAAATGCACATCTATTATTGGGCCGTGAATTTTTACATGGCATTTTTGATGTACGTAAAGGGTTTCATAGTGAAGCACTAGCCATGCTTGCTGGCACATTAAAAGCAGGGAGCTTGTTAGTTTTATGTACGGCGCCTCAAAAAGAGTGGGCGACAAATACCGATCTAGACAGCTTGCGCTGGAATGAACAATTGGGGCTTATTTCGACACCGAATTTTGTACATCACTTGCAGCGAACTTTCCACACATCTCCCGATATTTTATTTTATAAACAAGGGAATGAGCCTGATTTTTCATTACTAAAAAACAAACCATTATGGCAAGCACCGACAGGCCAGCCAACAGAACAGCAGCAGCAAATAATTAGCCGATTATTAAGAGCGGAACATGGAATTTGGGGTTTGATAGCGCCGAGGGGGCGCGGTAAATCGGCAATAGCAGGGATGTTAATACAGCATTTTGTAGGAGAGTGTTGGTGTTGTGCTCCTGCAAAAGTGGCGACAGAAGTCTTAAGCCGGCATGCAGGCCAAAAGATTAATTTTTGGTCCCCAGATAGCTTACTCGCATACTGCCGTAGCAATGAAAATATAACCGCAGATTGGCTGATCATCGATGAAGCTTCTGCAATCCCTAATTATATTTTACGAGAACTAGTGGGGTATTTCCCTCGAGTTTTATTAACCACGACAGTCGATGGCTATGAAGGAACAGGGCGTGGATTTACGCTAAAATTCTGTGCAAGTTTAGCCCATTTCACTTTACTGCAACTTGATAACCCAATGCGCTATGCGGCTAATGACCCCTTAGAATTATGGGTCAATGAGGCTTTATTGCTGCAAGAACCCGTCACTCAAACGTTTTTTGCTGGAAATATTGAATATAAAGCGTTAACCCAGGCATCATTAGCGGAAAATAATGAGCAATTAAAAGCGTTTTATGGCTTATTGATGAGTGCACATTATCGAACGTCACCATTAGATTTACGACGTCTATTGGATGCCCAACAGCAACATTTTATGGTGGCAAAAACCGAGTCTCATAATTGTGCTTATATAGGTGCATTATGGATGGTAGATGAAGGACAGTTGACCGAATCATTGAGCTGGCAAATATGGGCTGGGCTTCGTCGACCAAGAGGAAATTTAGTTGTCCAATCTTTAGCAGCTCATAGTTATTTCCCTATTGCGGCACAATGGCTATCTCGCCGAGTGATGCGTATTGCCGTTGATGCGAACCACCGTAGGCGCCAAATTGGTTTAACGCTTTTAGAAAAACAGAAAGCAATTGCTACAGAGCAAGGGTTAGATTTTTTGTCTGTTAGTTTTGGATTAACACCAGACTTAGTCGCATTTTGGCAAAAAGCGGGCTTTCGGTTAATGCGAATAGGTTCGCACAAAGAAGCGAGTAGTGGCTGTTTCACGGCAATGGCGATATTACCGCTATCAGATCGAGCAAGGCGACTTTGCCAGCAAGGGGAAATGCAATTAAAACGCGATATTTATTGGCGAAATGATCTGTCTGAGTTTGCTTTAGAAACCAGTGAGCAGCAGCAATTAACCCCTGATGATTGGATAGAACTGATCGGTTTTAGTGAGTTTAAACGGCCTATTTCTGCGAGCCAAAGTGCGATTATGCGTTTATTAAGGGAAGAAACAGCCGGGCTTGCGCTGCTCAGACGGCACTTGCTGTCAGGCGAGCCTATCGCACAGATTTGTGCGGATATTGGTATGACAGGGCAAAAGCAATGGTTACAACGAGTAAGAGAAGAGGTTGGTATACAGGTAAAACAACACCAACCAGCGCTTTTAGCTGAAATAAAGCAAAAGGTTATTTCTTCTTGTCTTTAGGCCAATCGTCTTCATCATCCCAAAGGTGGTTATTATCTTGATGTGGGGGAATTTCTGGCTTGTCATCTAAAAACTTTTTGGGGTCCAATTTCATCATTTCTTTGACTGAATTCCAGATAATACCTACCAATAAGAGTAAAATTATCCACCAGTAGTCGGCTAACCATTGCATACATTACCTCTATGAAATTGGGTAAAAGCTAAATGTTGATTTTAAATTATTTAAAATTTATACCATTAGAGTACCATTTACACTTTATATGAAACTGTGTGTTTTTTCAGAGATAGCTACAGAAAATATACCTACAGAGCTTATTGTTTATTTAAATACCATGGCAAATGCACCAACAATGCCAAGCAAAATATCAGAGCCTGTAAGTGCGTAGATATTTTTAACCTCTTCACCGCGAATATTAGCAAAGCGTTCAAGCGCTTTTTCTGTTGAAACGGCTTCAATCTCTTCAAATTGCTTTTCATATCCGGCAGCAATTAGCTTTTGGGTCTCTTGCTCATTTGGTGTAACGATAGCAATTACCTTTCCGGCCTTCATAAAAAAAGAGTAATGATTTATGGGGCTTCCTAATAGTCTTAAGTTTAGGCTCCTGTCATTTTCTCAGGCTTTGCAAGTCAATGACTGGGGCTATTAGCGATCTTTTCGTCGTAGAACAAGAGAATAATAATCGCATCAACAGGCAAAAGCGACTTTTCATTAAGCTTGTTTACCATTAGAGTATACCATTGATATTATTATGAGTTACCACAGATTTTATGCGGTTTTTACCATTTAATTTATTTATTCGGGAGGAGGGGGAATTTTGAAAAAATTGTTCCTCATTGTTATTGGATGGTTAGCCGTTGCGTTGGCTTTTGCTGGCGTCGTTCTTCCTGTTTTGCCTACCACACCTTTCTTATTATTGGCGGCATGGTGCTTTTCTCGTTCATCTCCACGTTTTCATCATTGGTTATTATATCGCTCTTGGTTTGGGGGGTATATTCGTCACTGGCAAAAGCATAAAGGGTTACCGAAAGGGGCAAAACCAAAAGCAATTATATTGATAGTTCTCACTTTTTCACTATCAATCTGGGTTGTTAGTTATTTATGGTTAAAAATTGGTTTATTGGCACTGTTGTGTTGGCTGCTTATTTTTATGTATCGGCTTCCAGTTGTTGATGAACAAATTTCCAAACAAAATAAAGAAGCCCCATAAATGATGTCGCATCATCTATGGGGCATTGGCGCTATAGAAATTGTTTTGTTAGCTTAGAAATTATTCAGGAACTCTAATATAGCGTTCGAATACATAATCTAAGTTAGTGCTTAACCAATTTTTCCCACGAATATCTTCTTGCTCAAGAACTTGCGTAATGACTTCTGGCGTTAACAACTGTTCAGCTTCATGGGATAACGGCCAGTAACTAATATGCCAAGGTTCATAGGCAACCCCTGCATTTTTTGCCGTGAAGGGACGGTAAAAATCAAATGTCGCCATGTTATCCGTCAGCCAGTGGTTTAGTTCAGCAAAATAGCCGCCAGTTTCATATTCCCAAGGCTCTAATTGTAAAGTTTGCCCTGCTGGGATCCGTAATGGGTCATAAACATCTATTTCGGTTCCCCAATGATGACGGCTTGCTCCGGGTAATGCAGACCAATGTAAAATAGCTTCACACAGCTCACCTTCTGAAAGCGTTGTAATATCTAAAGGTTGGCTTTGTGCATCAAGAACAGGGCGGAGACCGGTGAATTTTTCATTCCAAATTAACTGTTGACGTGAAAAATCACGAAATGCACTTGCTGATTGTAACTTGAAGCCCGCTTTTACTGCGGCTTGTTGCATGGCTAAAAATGCTTTGGTAGCATTAAATTGTAGGCGATGAGAGCCGCCAAGTGTCACTAAATGGTCCGTGGAACGGCCTGTTAACATTGCGATGGTGATCATAATAACAATAGCTCCATGACTCGCTCATAAATTAAGGCCAGTTGTTGCAAGTCTTTGACACTAACGCATTCATCAACTTTATGTATAGTGGCATTCAATGGGCCAAGCTCAATTACTTGAGTGCCCATTTGAGCGATAAAACGACCATCAGATGTTCCACCACTGGTAGATAGCTCTGCGTTAAGACCCGTTAGTTCATGGATTGCCTGCAAAGTTGCAGTGACAAGTTCTTGTTTTTCAGTCAAAAATGGCTGACCAGATAATGACCATTCTATTTTATATACGAGGCCATAGCGATCTAATATGCTTGTGACCCTGTCACGTATTTGTGTGTCGGTTAATTCTGTGCTGAAACGAAAATTAAATTGAACAAATAACTCACCGGGGATTACATTACTTGCCCCAGTACCCGCATGAATATTGGCAATTTGCATGGTGGTAGCAGGGAAGAATTCGTTGCCGTTATCCCAGATAGTTGAAGTGAGCTCTTGCAAAAAAGCGGTTGCTCGGTGCACCGGGTTGTCTGCTAGATGTGGATAAGCTACATGCCCCTGTGTTCCTAAAATAGTCAAATTTGCTGTAATAGAGCCTCTACGTCCATTTTTTATGATGTCACCTAAATGAGATTGGCTTGATGGCTCACCGACTAAACAATAATCAACACGCTCATTACGAGCCATTAATGTTTCAACAACTTTAACCGTGCCATCTAATGCATCAGCTTCTTCATCTGATGTGATTAAAAATGCCAAGCGCCCTTGATGGTGAGGGTGTTTTTCGACAAAGCGCTCTGCTGCGACAACCATTGCTGCGACAGAACCTTTCATATCAGCAGCACCACGGCCATACAGATGTTGATTAATAATTGTTGGGTTAAACGGAGGAGTCTGCCAATTTTCGCTATTGCCTGCTGGTACAACATCGGTATGACCTGCAAATGCGAGGGTTGGTCCTTGAGTGCCTCGGTGTGCCCAAAAATTTAATGTGCTACCAAAATGCATTGGTTCAATGGTAAAACCAAGTTGGTTTAAGCGCTCGGTAAGAATCGCTTGGCAGCCTTGGTCATCGGGGCTGATAGAAGGGCGTGCAATCAGTTCTTTGGCAAGCTGAATAACGGGACAATCCATTAAATCCACCTGATTATCGAATGAAGTTTTGGTAGTCATTAGCGTTAAACCCAACTAAGTATCGGTTATCTTGAGAAACAAGTACGGGTCTTTTGATCATGGCAGGCTCTGCAGTTAGTACTTTTTTAGCACTGTCTGCGTCAATAACTGCATTTTTTTCATCATCAGTCAGTTTTCGCCAAGTTGTTCCTCGTTTATTGACTAACACTTCCCAATCAATATGTTCCATAAAGATAGAAAGTAGTTCATCGCTAATACCATCAACACGATAATCATGAAATTGATAGTTAACTCCATTGTCTTCTAAGTAACGGCGTGCTTTTTTAATGGTGTCACAGTTTTTAATTCCGTACATAATATAAGGAGAGTTAGGTGTATTGGGCATATGATTTTCCTCAAAAAACTAGCGATAATCCTTACATAATGCGGCAAAACTCACTTGGGATCTAGCCCAAATGTGAGAAATCTATAATAACCTTATGATTACATTAAATGTAATTTAGCCCCGATAATTAATATATTAAAAATAGATTATCTTGAACGCATATAAATTAAGCTAGCCTCAAGGCGAGATCGAACGCGTAATTTTTTAAGAATATTTCGAATGTGAACTTTAACGGTTTCCTCTGAAATAAAAAGTAAGCTAGATATTTCACGATTTTTTAAACCCACAGCCATTTCATGCAAAATTTCAGACTCTCGTTTTGTTAATGCGGATAGTGGGTCATTATAATGATGACGTGAAATAAGATGTTGATATATTTTTTCACTAAAAACCAATTGCCCTTTAGAGGCTTTTTTCATACTGTAGAATAGCATATCAAGTTCGCTGCTTTTTAATAAATAACCTTGTGCTCCCGCATCAATAGCACCATATATATCTGTTTTAATTGTTGATGCAGATAACACTAATAAGTAGCTATCATTGCAGTGTTTACGAAGTAATCGTATAGTTTCAAATGTTTTAATACCTTGAATATTAGTATCTATAATAATTAGGTTAGGTTTTAACTGCTTTGCCATGCTTAAAGCTTCATAACAACAAGCGCACTCTGCTGTGATAATAAAGTGTGTGTCGGTATTTATGAGCTGTCGCAATCCCAAGCGTATAATAGGGTGTTCGTCAATAATCATTACTGTATATTTAGACATAGAGGGTTCCTTTTTTATGTCTCAAATGCCAACGTCTACTCAGGTATTTCCTATAAAATAGACAATTTAATTTCGGTACGTTTATTATATTTAATTGGAGTTTTAATAATTATATAATCAGCAGTATGGAGAAGTGAGATTGATATTAATCGTTTGCTTAATATTTTATAGTTCCATACTAATAATATTGTGCTTGTTGATAATACATTAAAATAGAAAAAATAATATCGAATAGTTAAATTAAAGTTAAACAGATGAACATATTTAAGGTGGGATTCCATTGTATTATTATGCAATTAATTATTTATATATATTAACCTAATAAAATTAATAATAAATTATTTTTAGTCGTGCTTTTTAAAATTAAAGCTGAGTTGCGCTATGAACAATATAACCAAGGTGACTATGTTTTACTCGGACAGTGATCTAACTCTATTGTAATTGAAAGATTTTTCTGGAAATTGCCGGTATGATCATGATTTGCTAGTGAGATGTGTTTATACTGTTATCGTTCTTACCTTACTTATTTTGAAAGGACTTGACGATGGATGACAAATTAAAACAAAGTGCTCTTGATTTTCATGAGTTTCCACATCCTGGGAAAATTACGGTTACCCCAACTAAACCACTAACAACCCAGAGAGATCTCGCATTAGCATACTCACCAGGTGTTGCAGTGCCATGTCTTGAAATTGCAGATGACCCACTTAAAGCTTATCGTTACACTGCTAAAGGTAACCTTGTCGGGGTTGTCTCTAATGGTACTGCCGTCCTTGGGTTAGGTAATATTGGTGCCTTGGCTGGTAAACCAGTCATGGAAGGAAAAGGTGTACTATTTAAAAAGTTTTCTGGTGTTGATGTCTTTGATATTGAAGTTGATGAAACAGATCCAGACAAATTAGTTGATATCATTGCGTCTCTTGAGCCGACTTTTGGTGGTATTAACTTAGAAGATATCAAAGCACCAGAATGCTTTTATATTGAACAAAAGCTCCGTGAGCGCATGAAAATCCCTGTGTTCCATGATGACCAACACGGAACCGCTATCATTTGTACAGCAGCTGTTATCAATGGATTACGAATTGTAAAAAAAGAAATTGGTGATGTCCGTCTTGTGGTTTCTGGCGCTGGTGCAGCATCAATCGCTTGTATGAATTTATTAGTCGCGTTGGGGCTGAAACGTGAACATATCACCGTCTGTGATTCAAAAGGGGTGATTTATAAAGGCCGTGATGAACGCATGGATGTCACCAAAGCTGCGTATGCCATTGAAGATAACGGCCAACGTACTTTGGCGGATGCTATTCCTAATGCGGATATTTTCTTAGGTTGTTCAGGTCCACGTCTTTTAACGCCGGAAATGGTGAAAACCATGGCGCAAGACCCACTGATCCTAGCGCTAGCAAATCCTGAGCCTGAAATTTTGCCACCATTGGCGAAAGAAGTTCGTCCTGATGCCATCATCTGTACTGGCCGCTCTGATTACCCAAATCAGGTTAATAACGTGTTGTGTTTCCCATTCATTTTCCGTGGTGCGTTAGATGTCGGTGCAACAACGATTAATGAAGAAATGAAACTGGCTTGTGTGTATGCCATTGCAGACCTTGCATTGGCAGAGCAAAGTGAAGAGGTGGCTTCAGCCTATGGTAACCAAGATTTATTCTTTGGCCCTGAATACATTATTCCGAAGCCATTTGACCCACGTTTGATTGTTAAAATTGCACCTGCTGTGGCAAAAGCAGCAATGGACTCAGGGGTAGCAACGCGTCCAATTGAAGACTTCGATGTCTATATCGAAAAATTAAATCAGTTTGTTTATAAGACAAATTTATTCATGAAACCTATCTTCTCTCAAGCTAAGACTGCCAAAAAACGTATTGTTTTAGCTGAAGGGGAAGAAGAGCGTGTATTACATGCCACACAAGAGCTGGTTTCTTTAGGTTTGGCTTTCCCAATCTTAGTTGGGCGTCCAAGTGTGATTGAAATGCGTATTCAAAAACTTGGCCTACACATTGAGTTAGGTAAAGATTTTGAAGTGGTCAATAACGAAAACGACCCGCGTTATAAAGAATACTGGCAAGAATACTACCAAATCATGAAACGTCGTGGTGTTTCACAAGAAATGGCACGTCGTGCAGTGATTAATAACCCAACCTTAATTGGTGGGATCATGGTGTTACGCGGTGAAGCTGACGGGATGATTTGTGGTACCGTGGGCAGCTATGGTGAACATTATGAAGTTGTTAAAGATTTATTTGGTTTCCGCGAGGGTGTTCATGCTGCCGGTGCAATGAATGCATTGTTATTACCAACGGGTAATACGTTTATCGCAGACACTTATGTTAATGAAGACCCTTCACCGGAAGAGTTAACAGAAATCACGTTAATGGCAGCGGATACGGTAAGACGCTTCGGTATTGAGCCAAAAGTGGCTCTGTTATCGCGTTCTAGCTTTGGTTCTTCAGACTGCGCATCAGCACAAAAAATGCGTGATACGCTCTCGATGATCAAAGCACGTGACCCTCATCTTGAAATTGATGGTGAAATGCATGCGGATGCCGCATTAGTTGAATCGATCCGTAAAGATGTGATGCCTGATAGCCCATTAAAAGGTTCAGCAAATTTATTAATTATGCCAAATATGGAAGCTGCACGTATTAGTTATAACTTACTGCGCGTGACAAGCTCTGATGGCGTGACGGTCGGCCCGGTATTGATGGGGGTTGCGAAGCCGGTACATATCTTGACACCAATTGCGTCGGTACGCCGTATCGTGAATATGGTGGCATTAGCAGTGGTTGAAGCGCAAACCAATCCACTCTAACGGTTAATATTAATTAATACGTATTAAAGGCTTCTATGATTTTATAGGAGCCTTTTTATTGAAAATGATTATCATTATCTGTATCTTATTAGCTTGACAACATAAGATGGAAAGCATAATGATTTCAATAAGATTGACCTCTCAAATAGCCACTTTAATGGTTGGGTTATTTTTCCTTATCGGTTGTACACAAAAAATTGAACCGACAATCGTACAATTAGATAGCCAACTAACAGTAAGCAACCAAATTATTGACTTAGCAACAGGTAAGTCTTTAACACCTCAGCAATTAATCGAGCAGCTTGCTCAATCTCCACGCGTCATTGTCGGAGAAAAGCATGATAACCATTATCACCACCAAATTGAGCAATGGCTTGCACAAGAAATGCCAAAAATACGGCCTCAAGGTGCGGTTCTACTCGAAATGTTGACACCGTCGCAGCAAAATAGTGTGAACCGTGTACAGGCGCAGATGCAAAATAACCCTTATATTCGTGACGAAAAGCTACAGTCCGCCTTAAATTGGAATAGTGGTTGGCCTTGGGAGCAATATGGGGCTTTAATCCGTCATTTGCTGAGCTCGCCTTATCCGCTACTGTCGGCAAACCTAGATAAAAAAGAGGTGCTTGCCGCCTACGCTAACCCGTCATCAGTAACGGGGCAATATTCAGCTCAACCCATTGTTCAAGAACTTATCAGTAAAACGATTGAAAGTTCTCATGGTGGGGAACTGACAGCGGAACAAGTGGCTAAAATGACCTTTATACAGCAGTTGCGTGACCGCCGTATGGCAGAGTCGTTATTAAATGCACCTACACCCGCGCTTCTATTCGCAGGTGGCTATCATGCAACAAGAGCAATTGGTGTGCCTTTACATGTGCAAGACCTCGCACCCGAAGAACCCGTAAAAGTATTAATTATTTCAGAAAGAGGTGAAGAAATAGACCATTTACATGCTGATTTTGTGTGGTACACGCCTAAAGGATGACTAAGTAATAGCAAGCTAATGATTTCAAAAAAGTTAATTTTGTGAAGTAATCTTTATTTCCAGTAAGAAATGATTTCCATTTTCATTTGTTATTAATTATCATTTGCATTTATACATAAATACGTCAGTGCATAAGATAAAAATGATTATAACAACATTTGAAAATGAGTATTTAAAGCGAACAACGAAGATAAGTGGGGGCTTCGCATTGGCAATTGCTCTTCATATAGGGGTTGTTGGGTTGTATATATGGGTAACTCACAATCAACAATGGGATGAGTTATTGCCTCCGCCATCAGTGGTGATGGAGATTTCGATTGAATCGCAAGCCGAACAATTGACAGAAGCTAACATTGGCCAACTACAAGAGTTATCGGTGGCGAGCCAGGCTCATGAAGCCCCATCGGAAGAGAAAATTATCCCACCATTAGCCATCAATGAGCAGGCTGAAGTGCAAGTCGCTAAAGCGGTGAGTACAAAACGAACTGCTGAAGTCAAAAAACAAAAGCATGAAAAGCAGGCGGTTGAACAAAAACAAGCGACTGATTCAAAAGCCAATGATGCCCCTGTCACCAGTGATGCTGCAGCGCCATTACAAACTCAAAAAATTGCCGCAGAATTTAATAGCCAGTCACAATCGGTAGATAACGCGAAAAGGCTATGGGAAGCACAAGTATTGGGGAAACTAAATAAATACAAGCGGTTTCCTGAAGACGCCGTAAGGCGGGGGCGAGTCGGTCAATCAACAGTAACATTTACGGTTGACCCACAAGGTTTTTTGCTTGGTAGCGACCTAGTAAGTTCATCAGGAACACGATCTTTGGATAGAGAAGCATTGCAGGTGCTATCGAGAGCAGCACCTTTACCTGAACCCCCAGCTGAAATTTTAATCAATGGGCGGGTAACTGTCAGGATACCTATTGATTTTACTCTTAATGAAAAATAGATTGGATAAATTATGTGTAATAAACTCACTGAGTTTTGTTTTATTACATTACTTGGTTTATATGCAGCAACCAGTGCTGCGGAGGATAGAATGTCAGCACCAATAGCCAAAAAACAACCTTATACTATCACCACTCACGGAGATGCCCGTGTAGATAACTATTATTGGTTAAGAGATGATCAACGCGAGTCTCCAGAAATCATCGAATATTTAACGCAAGAGAATAATTATACGCAGCAGCAACTTGCAAAAGGTGAATCGTTAAAAAAAGAAATTTACGATGAATTGTTTTCACGTATGAAGCAGGACGATGAGTCAGTTCCCTATGATTATAATGGTTATACCTACCGTTCACGAGTTGTCGCGGGGAAAAATTATTCTATCTTTGAAAGACGCCCTGTAAATAGCCAAGATCAATGGGTTGTATTAGTTGATGGTAATGAACGAGCCGAAGGCACTGAATATTATCGTATGGGAGCGTTAGCGATTTCGCCGGATAATACCACGCTAGCGATTGCTGAAGATCGCCAAGGACGTAATGAATTTGCAGTATCATTTCGCAAAATTGATGAGAGCAAGTGGCAGGAAAATGTATTAACCAATACTTCAGGTAATATTGTCTGGGCTAATGACAACCAAACGCTATTCTATGTGAATAAGGACAAGCAAACATTGCTACCTTATCAAGTGGTTAAACATCTATATGGTACACAGCAAACTCAAGATAAACTGGTGTATGAAGAAAAGGATGATACTTTTTACGTTAGTTTAGCGAAATCGACTTCAAAAGATTTTATTTTAATGGGGATCACGAGTACTGAAACCTCTGAGTACCGTTTAATTGATGCCAATCAGCCACAAAATGACGTTAAAATTTTAAAACCACGTCAAACGGGGGTTGAGTACTATCCTGACCATTTCAATGGTAAATTCTATATTCGTTCTAATCACCAGCATCCATTATTTGGTTTATATATTGCAGACAATATTTCAGCCCCATGGGTAAGCTTTATTGCACCGCGTGATGGGGTTGATCTTGAAGGTTTTGCTTTATTTAATAATTGGTTAGTTGTGGAAGAACGCCAAAATGGTTTAGTGAATATTCGCCAAATCAGTTGGTTAACTAATAAAGAAAACCAAGTGAGCTTTGATGACCCAACATACATGGCGTGGATCGGAAATAACCCTGAGCCAGATACGGATAAACTACGCTACGGTTACTCATCAATGACCACACCGTCTTCAGTATATGAAATTAATATGCTGACTCAAGAAAAGCAGCTGTTAAAACAAGAAGAAGTTAAAGATTTTAATAAGCAAAACTACCAAAGTGAGCGTATTTGGGTTACTGCACAAGATGGGGTAAAAGTCCCGGTTTCTTTAGTTTACCGTAAAGATCTATTCAAACATGGCCAAAATCCATTGTTAGTCTATGGTTATGGCGCTTATGGGTATGGCATTGATCCTTCATTTAGTTCATCTCGTTTGTCTTTATTGGATCGTGGCTTTGTTTACGCGATTGCACATATTCGTGGTGGTGGTGATTTAGGTAAAAATTGGTACATACAAGGCAAAACAATCCACAAGATGAATACCTTTACTGACTTTATTGATGCAACTAAAGGGTTATTATCAGAAGGTTATGGTAAAGCAGGACATGTGTATGCCATGGGGGGCAGTGCGGGTGGCTTATTAATGGGAGCGGTTGTGAATATGGCGCCTGATTTATACGAGGGGGTTGTTTCCGCTGTTCCATTTGTTGATGTGGTAACCACAATGTTAGACCCATCAATCCCTCTGACCACCGGGGAATACGATGAGTGGGGTAACCCTGAAAATGAAGAAGATTACTGGAGAATTAAAGCGTATAGCCCTTATGACAATATCAAAGCACAACATTACCCACATATTTTAGTGACGACAGGGTTACATGACTCTCAAGTTCAATATTGGGAACCTGCAAAATGGGTAGCTAAATTACGAGATATTAAACAAGGCAATTCATTATTATTATTAGAAACTAATATGAATGCGGGGCATGGTGGTAAATCAGGGCGTTTTAATGCACTAGATGATATCGCCCAAGAATATAGTTTTATTCTCATGCTTGAAAATAAAGATAAATATTTTCCATATTTAAAATAATAATTAACCTATAAAATTTAGGTGATTTCAGGCCAGCAACAATATTAATGACATTGTTGCTGGGCCTCTTCACAGGCTTTATTTGGTCTGTGCTAGCAGTGTGAGCGTATGACACACAGTACGTTTACAGGAATGGTTTAATGAATAATAAAACAATAATTATGGTTGCTAGCATTATTGCCACTAGCTCCCAAGGGATTGCTTTGGCTGAAAATACGCAGCAGCAGAATAAGCAGAAAGAAGGTGTGGTTAATTTTAGCCAATTAAAAGTCTCAGGTGCGCAGAAACAAACGCCATTAGTCAAAGCATTGGAAAAACCGGGTGCTTACAGCGCGGTGGGTACGGAAAATAAATTGCAGTCGATGGATAAAATTATTCGTACCATGCCCGGAACCTATACTCAAATGGATGCCAGCCAAGGTACCGTTAATGTCAATATTCGCGGGTTGAGTGGTTTTGGGCGCGTGAATATGATGGTGGATGGTGTCACGCAAAGTTATTATGGAATTTCCCCAAGTCAATATACACATGGACAACAGCCAAATAATGATTTTGGCGCTTTAATTGACCCAAATTTTATTGTTGAAGTTGAAGTAGAGAAAGGGCAATTAAATGGAGGCAATAGTGTTAACGCTTTAGCAGGGAGTGCAAATTTTCGTACTATCGGTATTGATGATGTGATTTTTAAAGATAATGTATATGGGCTGCGTAGTAAAGCTAGCTGGGGAGATAATGGTCTCGGTTATAATGGCATGGTAGCGGTCGCAGGAAAGACATTATTGCAAGATGATGGCTATTTTGGCGGTTTAATTGCGGTTAGCGGCCATAATATTCCTGGCAGTTATAAAAATGGTGATGGGTTTGATAGTGATGAATTTGCCACCGACTCCACTTTCAAACAAAAGCCACAATCGCAATTAGCTAAATTGAAATATAAACCTAATGACAGCCATGAATTAGAATTCAGTGGTCGTTTCTTACAAAATAAGCTCACACGAAGAAAGATTAATAGTGAAGATTATTATATTAAATATAAATATACGCCGCTAAATGAATTAATTGATGTTGAGGTTTTAGCGAGTCATGGAAAAAATGACCAACAATTTGAAGGTGACTCATTAGGTTGGGCATTAAGGCAAGGTAAATCCAAAAATATTGGCGATGGTCTTAATCTTTCTAATACAAGCCGGTTTTCCTATGGTGATATTGATTTTGAATGGAAAATAGGTTCTAAGTTATCTAAAACGAAGTATGAGCGAGAGGTTAGTTCTGTTATTGACCAAGATACGTTGAACTATAATCCATTCTCGCCAAGTGGGTCGTTAGATCTTGCGAGCGCATATACACAATTGGAAGCCAAGTATGGGATCTATACAGCAATTTTTGATTTGAATTATATGAATTATCACTTAAAAGGTTTTAAACCTGCATGTGGTGATCAAGATTTTTGTTTTCCACAGGAAGCTGCAACTTTAAATTTACGGGGTAATGGTTTTAACCCCGGAGTTTTATTATCAGCAGAAATTATTCCTGAATTCCAGCCATTTGTCAGTTATGCGCATTCAATGAGAGCGCCGAATACGCAAGAAGTTTTTTATTCTCAAGAAGGTGGTAATTCAATGAACCCATTCTTAAAAGAAGAGAAATCACAGACATGGCAAGTTGGTTTTAATAGCTTTAAACCGGATTTAATTTTTGAAGGTGACCAATTTAATATGAAGGCATTATGGTTCCATACAAAAATTAAAGACTATATTACGAGTAAGCCTTATTTACTTTGTCGCCCAAGATCAAATGCTGAACTGGCTTGGTGTTTAATGAATGATGATGTATGGGACAAAGAATTCCCAGAATTTATGCGTAAAAGCTATATGTATGTCAATGAGCCTCATGATGTTAATCTTCGTGGCTATGAATTACAGGCTAATTATGATGCAGGTATAGTTTATTCAACATTATCCTATACCAAAGAAACTGGGGATCAACCTAACTCCATAGCTAAGGTTGCTGATTTTAGTGCGGGAGATTTCACTGAGCTTCCTGATTATTATGTGACCTTGGATTCAGGTGTGCGTTTATTGGATGAAAAATTAACCGTAGGTACAACTATTACATGGACCGGCCCTTCAAAACGAATTGGTGTAGAGTCTATCGTTGATAACGATGGAAATGCACTAAAAGATAAGTATGAAAAACAACCTACAATCATTGATTTATATACAGACTATGAAGTTAATAAAAACTTTAAATTGATGATGACGGTTAATAATATCACGAATAAAAATTATTCGGATGCATTAAATCGTGCAAATTCTACCGCTATTATGGAAGAACGCGGTAAAAATAATGCAACAGCTAGAGGGCGCACTTATATGATTGGCGGACAGGTGCGTTTCTAATCAACGTATCAGTTTAATACCACTTATCTCGTTATTTTTATCGAGATAAGTGGATAAAATAATTATTTCGATACTCTTTTGGCTTTAACCTTCTCAATATGAGTAACTTGGCTTTCAACCCAGCCATCATTCAGGCGAGTTTTCAGTGGTTGGCCAACTTTCACTTGGCTGGTTTTTTTCAGTACGGTGCCTTTAGCGGTTTCACTGATACTAAACCCGCGAACTAAGGTGGCTAATGGGCTAACTGCTTCCATTTTTGAACAAGCGACAGCGAAACGTTGGCGGTAACTGTTAACCAAACTCGTGACCATATTCTGCAAATGATACTGTGTCTGCTGCAACTGACGTTGCTGTTTTTGCAATTGAGGGCGCAAATCATTTTGCAGTAAACGACGGTCGAGCCTTTCGAACTTAGATGTTGAATTTTGTAGTTGTCGAGTCATCGACTGCGCAAGTTTTTGTTGCAATAAATTAAGTTGATTATGTTGCCGTGCCAAACGTAATTGTGGGTGTTGTTGCTGTAAACGGTGATGCAAACGAGCAAACCTTTGTTGTTGACCTGCTACATAATAATCCATTGCCATTTCAAGGTGTTGCTGCGCAGATTTTAGCTGACGGAGCATTTCTAACTGGTTACGGCTAACAAGCTCGGCCGCTGCAGATGGGGTGGGTGCTCTTACGTCCGCCACATAGTCGGCAATCGTCACATCGGTCTCATGACCAACAGCGCTAATTATAGGCAGTTGACTAGCAAAAATGGCTCTAGCAACGATTTCTTCATTAAATGCCCATAAATCTTCAAGTGAACCGCCCCCGCGACCGACGATCAACACATCACATTCTTGACGCAAATTTGCTAGCTCAATCATCCGAGCAATTTGTGCTGGTGCCATCTCACCTTGAACGGCCGTTGGGTAGATAATGATAGGCAGGGAAGGGTCGCGACGACGTAAAATATTTAAAATATCATGTAGGGCTGCACCCGTTGCCGAGGTAATGATACCGACGGATTTAGCTGGGCTAGGTAGTGGTTTTTTATGAATAATATCAAACAAACCTTGGGCACTTAGTGTTTGTTTTAATAGCTCAAAACGTTGTTGCAGTAAGCCTTCACCGGCTGGTTGCATGCTCTCAAGGATTAATTGATAGTCACCTCTAGGTTCATATAAGGTCACTGTCGCTCGAACTAAAACTTGCTGGCCATTTTGTGGGCGGAAAGTGACTCGTGCATTTTGCCCACGGAACATGGCCGCTCGCACCTGCGCTCGGTCATCTTTTAAGGTTAAGTACCAATGACCTGAACTGGGTTGTGAAAAATTGGAAATTTCAGCTGTTAACCAAATACGCCCCATTTGGCTATCGAGAAGTTCTCGAACCGATTGGTTAAGCTTACTAACAGAGTAAATTGCGCTATTTTGTGAAGTCGACATGTGAGCCAGATCAAATTTTAAAACAATGACTTAATCGATAGATACTAACGCAGCTATAGGAGTTATCAAGTTTTTTTTCAAAAAAGTGCTGGAAGCAACCGTTTTCGGTGTGTATAATGCCGCGGCAATATTTTATACCTTTCCATAACGCTGCCTGGTGGGATATTGCCTATGTTACGCATTAAAAAAGAAGCACTAACTTTCGACGACGTTTTACTCGTTCCTGCACACTCAACGGTATTACCGAATACCGCAGACTTATCAACTCAACTGACTGCAAACATCCGCCTGAACATTCCTATGCTTTCTGCAGCCATGGATACTGTCACAGAATCTGACCTTGCTATTGCTTTAGCACAAGAAGGTGGCATTGGTTTCATCCATAAAAATATGACTATTGAGCGCCAAGCGGAAGAAGTTCGCCGCGTAAAAAAACATGAAAGTGGTGTCGTAACGGACCCTGTTACAGTAACGCCGGATACCACTATTCGTGAAGTGCAAGAAATGGCTGAGCGCAATGGTTTTGCTGGTTATCCAGTCGTGGCAAACGATAACTCATTAGTTGGTATTATTACAGGCCGTGATGTTCGTTTCGTGACAGATTTAGACCAACCTGTTACTGCGGTGATGACGCCAAAAGAACGTTTAGTCACCGTGAAAGAAGGCGAAGCACGCGAAATCGTTTTGCAAAAAATGCACGAAAAGCGCGTAGAAAAAGCCTTAGTGATCGATGATAACTTTCATTTGTTAGGGATGATCACGGTTAAAGACTTCCAAAAAGCAGAACGTAAGCCAAACGCGTGTAAAGACGAGCAAGGCCGTTTACGTGTTGGTGCTGCGGTTGGTGCAGGCGCAGGGAATGAAGAACGTGTTGACGCGCTGGTGGCTGCTGGCGTTGATGTTTTATTAATTGACTCATCACATGGTCATTCAGAAGGCGTACTACAACGTATCCGCGAAACTCGCCAAAAATACCCTGACTTACAAATTATTGGTGGTAACGTTGCAACAGCGGAAGGGGCGAAAGCCTTAGCGGATGCAGGTGTTAGCGCGGTTAAAGTGGGAATTGGTCCGGGTTCAATCTGTACTACGCGTATCGTCACTGGCGTGGGTGTACCACAAATCACGGCTATTGCTGAAGCGGCGGAAGCACTTGAAGGTACGGGTATTCCTGTTATTGCGGATGGTGGGATTCGTTTCTCAGGTGACATCTCTAAAGCTATCGCGGCAGGCGCTGCGTGTGTGATGGTCGGCTCAATGTTCGCAGGAACTGAAGAGTCTCCAGGAGAAACTATTTTATTCCAAGGCCGTACTTACAAAGCATACCGTGGTATGGGCTCACTTGGTGCAATGTCTAAAGGCTCGTCAGACCGTTACTTCCAATCAGATAATGCGGCAGACAAATTAGTGCCAGAAGGTATTGAAGGCCGCGTAGCGTATAAAGGCCGATTAAAAGAAATCATTCATCAACAAATGGGTGGCTTACGCTCCTGTATGGGGCTGACAGGTTGTGGTACTATTGATGCATTGAGAACAAAAGCAGAATTTGTTCGTATCAGTGGAGCCGGTATCCAAGAAAGCCACGTCCATGATGTTACTATCACGAAAGAATCTCCAAACTATCGTTTGGGGCAATAATCGATAAAATTTCTCAGGGTGGCGCATTCGTTCGATTGCGTCACCGATTCTTATTTTTGACTTGAATTTTTGGAATTCTCCTCAAATGACAACAAATATCCATAAACATCGCATTCTTATTCTTGATTTCGGCTCGCAATATACACAGCTGATCGCCCGTCGTATCCGTGAAATTGGCGTTTACTGTGAACTCTGGGCGTGGGACGTTACAGAAGAACAAATTCGAGAATTTAATCCAAACGGTATCATTCTTTCTGGTGGGCCAGAAAGTACGACTGAATCAGATAGTCCACGTGCTCCTGATTACGTATTTAATGCAGGTGTTCCTGTATTAGGTATTTGTTATGGCATGCAAACCATGTCAATGCAACTGGGTGGTGCAGTTGAAGTTTCTGGTGAACGTGAGTTCGGTTATGCCAATGTTGAAATCACTGAGCAATGTGAATTATTCCGTGATATTCATGACTCTCTGAACGAAGCTGGCAAGCCAGTACTTGATGTCTGGATGAGCCATGGTGATAAAGTTACCGCTATTCCTGCGGATTTTAAAACTATTGCCAGCACGCCAAGCTGCCCATATGCCATCATGGCAAATGAAGAGAAAAAATTCTATGGTGTTCAATTCCACCCAGAAGTGACTCACACTCACCAAGGCCTAAATATTTTAACGCGCTTTGTGAAAGATATTTGCCAATGTGAGGCACTGTGGACGCCAGCTGCAATTATTGAAGACACGGTAGCCCGTTTAAAAGAGCAAATTGGTGATGACCATGTACTGCTCGCGCTATCGGGTGGTGTTGACTCATCGGTTACTGCGTTGCTATTAAACCGCGCAATTGGTAAACGTTTAACCTGTGTATTTGTTGATAACGGTTTATTACGTTTAAACGAAGCAGACCAAGTGATGGAAATGTTTGCAGGTAAATTTGACCTGAACATTATCCATGCTAAAGCAGAAGATCGCTTCTTAAATGCGTTAGCTGGGATCAGCGATCCAGAAGCTAAACGTAAGAAAATTGGTCATGTATTTATCGAAGTATTTGATGAAGAGTCATCTAAGCTGCCTAATATCAAATGGTTGGCTCAAGGGACTATTTATCCAGACGTTATTGAGTCAGCGGCATCAGCAACTGGCAAAGCGCATGTTATTAAGTCTCACCATAACGTCGGTGGTCTGCCGGATGACATGAAACTTGGTTTAGTTGAGCCATTAAAAGAATTGTTTAAAGATGAAGTCCGTAAAATTGGTCTCGAGTTAGGTCTCCCGTACGACATGCTGTATCGTCACCCATTCCCTGGCCCAGGTTTAGGGGTTCGCGTATTAGGTGAAGTGAAGAAAGAGTACTGTGACTTATTACGTCGCGCAGATGCTATCTTTATTGAAGAACTGCACAAAGCTGATTTATATCATAAAGTTAGCCAAGCGTTTACCGTATTTTTACCTGTCCGCTCTGTTGGCGTCATGGGGGATGGCCGTAAATACGACTGGGTGGTTTCATTACGTGCAGTAGAAACTATCGACTTTATGACCGCGCATTGGGCGCACTTACCATATGATTTCCTAGGCCGAGTTTCAAACCGTATTATTAATGAGGTCGATGGCATTTCCCGTGTTGTTTATGATATCAGCGGTAAACCGCCTGCAACAATTGAGTGGGAATAATATAGTTATTGTTGATAACAGTTTTTAGTTATCGATAAATCCAAAGGCATCAGTTAGTTACTGGTGCCTTTTTGTTTTTAACAGTCTTTAGTAGTTGACAATTGCCGATAATTTTGACGGTATATATGACGGTATCAGAAATAATAATGACTAAATTGATAACTTAATACCGTCGAATAAAATATAAAAATGACGGTATCACGCAAAGGAATACCGACGTGTTAACCGATAAAAAATTAAAGAGCTTAAAGCCAGAAGACAAGCTATATAAGGTAGCTGATCGTGATGGTTTATATGTTGCTGTTACAAAAACCGGTTCTATATCATTCAGATATGATTACCGCTTTAACGGGCGTAGAGAAACCATAACTTTTGGGCGCTACAGCGATGACGGTATTACACTTGCAGAAGCAAGAGAAATGCTAATCGATGCCAAAAAGACGCTGAACGCAGGCGTATCACCAGCTTCACAGAAGCGAGACGGTATTACAAAGCGTAAAGTAGGGTTAACCCTGAAAGACTATACCGTCAAATACCTATCAGAAACCCGTTTCGCAGACAGCACGCTAGATATGAAAACTGCCATTGTCGAAAGGGATCTATACCCAACACTGGGTAAACTACAGCTAGAAGAAATCACAACACAAAAGGTTAGGGCCTTATGTGAAAAGATTAAAGAGCGTGGCGGCAAGTCAACGGCTTTGCAGATACGTGAAATTGTTGGCTCTGTGTTCGACTACGTTATTGATCGTGGTTATGAGATAGAAAACCCTGTTAGCAGTATTAAAGCTTCATCCATCGCTACATTTGAGGCGCGCGATAGGGCAATGACAGCTAAAGAGGTCGGGATATTTTTTAATGAGTTAGAAAATTATAGCTGTTACCCAACCCTGAAATTAGCGGTTAAGTTTGTGATATTAACGTTGGTTAGAAAAAGCGAGTTTATAAAAGCGACATGGAGTGAAATAGATTTTGAAGATAGGTGCTGGATCATACCTAAGGCGAGGATGAAAGGAAGAAGGGCACACGTAATTTATTTGTCTGAGCAAGCCTACGATATTCTCATTGGCTTAAAGGCCTGTGCTATGGGGAGTGAATATTTGATACCGGGTAGACATGATGTTAGCAAGCATATGTCTAATGCATCATTAAACAATGTGATCACTGGTGTTATTAAGCGCATTAATGATAAAGGGATTAATTTTGAGCCGTTGACGGTACATGACCTGAGGAGAACAGCCAGCACATTGCTACATGAGGCTGGCTTCAATTCTGACTGGATAGAGAAGTGTTTAGCTCATGAGCAAAAAGGCGTACGTGCTGTTTATAACAAAGCAGAGTATGCAGAGCAGCGCCGCGATATGCTACAGCAGTGGGCTAATATGGTGGATGGTTGGATAGAGAAATGGAAGGAAAAGGCTTAAGAGGTTTATTTTGCGGGTCCTAGAACTTTTGTGGCCAGTAAGGTTGATGGCATTGATGCACTAACTTCAACCGCAATAAATATAATTATATAAAATTAATTAACTATCGTGCTGATTTTTAGTTAATAGGTTTGAAAAAGGTGCATGTGCATTTTTGCAGCTGGTGTATTTGGCAAAAATCTGATAAGTTATTTACATACAGATAGTTAACTGTGCTCGCTTCCCCTGGCTCAACGAGATAAACGCGCATGCTCACTAATAAAATGTTAGGGCTCAAGAGGTTTAGAAAGGAATACTCATGTCAGACTTACCAAAAAATATTCAAGTTATTTTTGAAAATAACCCGCAGCTTATGGAGTTAATTCCAAACCCTTCTCTAGTTTCAGGTTCGTCATTTGTTTCGGCATTAAGTCAAAAATTAAACAAATCCTCGTCAAATACTGAAAGTGAGTTCTTCTACAGAGTTGTCTTTAAAAAAGACTCTTCTCGTGAACTAATGACAATTAACAGTGGAGAGTTAAAGGGGCTGCTTACATCTACATGTATAGAGAAAGGTAAAATTAGCGATGTTGCTGGTTTGGAAAAAGTTGAACTAGAAAATCAAACGGATCTAATGCCCACTTTGTTAGGCATCAGTCTATATAGTGCAATTCAAAATAATCTATCTTATATCTCGCATCTTTGCGTCGATATCAGGAATCACCAAATTCTTGAGGAACAGGCTAGATTTGAAAGAATTTCAGAGACTATAGTCGATAGTTTTAGAAGCATACCTGACATCTCAGTAGATAGAACAATGAGAGATATATATTTATCTCGAATAGTAAAGAATAACGACGACTGTTATGAAATGTATGTCTCTCAAAGACAGAAGTTTTACGCCCTGCTTAAGTCGGAACGGGAACTTCATTCGACGGGCTATAATTACTGGTACGATGATAATGGTAAATACATCTATCCAGATCAGTTCTTCGAAAGAAAAGTTTTATCTCACCCTGTATTTTCAGTCTTCGAACGCTTAGTAGCTGGTCGAATTTGTGAAATAGTCCTTTGTGGCAATTACTCTGATAGTAATATTAAAAGGCATAAAGATTTCGTAAATAGAGCTCTGCAAGAGCTTTATAAACTTATGGAATTCCGACTGAAAGCTTTTGACAATTTTACATGCGAGCAAAAGCTAATAATCGAAGAGGATATGAGTATTACTGGTTATCAACGCAAGGAATTGAATGATCAATTAGAAAGACACGTTGCCTTTGTTACCAAAATTACAGATAAGGTATTTGATTTATTAGATGCAAAGCTAGACAGCTTCAATGTGTTGGCCCATCTCATGGATCAGGACGAGATAGCTGTATATCTTATCGATGGAAAGCTGCTCGTAGGCAACCCTGAATTAAGACTTAACAACGCATTGCAGCGGGACAATAACGCGTAGACTCCCTTCACTTCGTTCCGTATTTTAGCCTACGCATTATTGCCCCTGCTTGGGGCGTTATGTTCTAATATGTTTTTCTTGGGGTTAGTTATGTTGTTAGATATTAAAATATCATGCTCATGTAACAATTATATTGACGGAACTGTTTACGTTCCACATCCAAATTATCTTTCAGATGGAGAAGAAAATAGTTTATCTGAACATTGGGAAGAGATTTGGTGTCCATCGTGCGGAAAAGAATTTAAAGTTTATGTTGTTAAAACGTTTAATGATCTCAAGTGTTATATCAATGATAATAATGTGGGATTTAGTTTTGGCTTACCTTATGAAAACAAAGCAAGTGCAGTAGAACAATATTTTTTAGATGATTACCTTAACATTTTTATGAATCAAATGAGCAGCTCAGAGAAGTTACTTGAAATAGAAGTATCTAAAGAAGTTGAGTTTAATTTATTAGTAATGATTCATGGTCATGTTGTAGCTGCTATTGAGCGTTATCTAGCATCTGTATGCATTAATAGGATCATCGAGTCTCCTTACTTAATGCGCAAACTGCTCGAAAGCGACCCAGACTTAGGCAAAAAAAGTTTTACGTTAAAAAGCTTGTATGACGAGCACGATAATATAGAAAAGACCATTTCTGAATATTTGAAAAACTTAATTTTCCATAAGATTGAGAAAATTAAACCAATGTATAAATCAGTTTTCAACATTGATTTTGGAAAGGTACAATGGTTATTCTCATCAGTTAAAATTAGACATGACTGTGTTCATAGAGGCGGATATACAACAGAAGGTAATCAAATTGATTTAACAAGATACAAGATTAGTGCGTTAATTAATAATGCGAAAGGATTAATAGAAAAGATAGAGTATCTATTAAAATATATGGACTGATAGTTACCACCAACATAGCAACGGTGATCAGGGAAGTGGCTAATCACCCATTTAGCTAAGCGAAACTTGCTACCGTGGTAACATATTACTGAATGTTTGATAGTTATTGCTTAGTCTTTTTAGCTTCAAGGGCTTTTCTGGCTTTATCAGCAGAGGATTCACCTTTTTCCTTTGTTGGGTTATTCATGCAAGAGGTGACGTAAGCATTAACTTGATCAAGCTGATAAACATATTTTCGGTCGCTAAAGTAAATCTTTGTTAATATGCCTTCGGCATTTAACTTATCCAATACCGTGCGACCAAGACCCGTTATTTTTTGTACTTGGGAAGATGAAATAACTTTCCCCAATGCGCCTAATTCTTCTAAATTCATAATTTTCCCTAAGGTGGGGCGAACCCCACCACAAGTTTATTATTGGTATTCGTCTTTCATGTCGTTCAGCGTCAGGCTGAATGAATCGAACAACTCATCGCCAAGCTTGCGTTTGTTGGCATTTAGAAATTGAAAAACCTTTTCGAAAGCTGCTTTAGCTTCTGGTGAGCTACCAGCAGGCAGGCTGTTAATTTGTGCCTCAAGGTTGTTATTTGCATCGATGCGGTGATAGGCCTGAACCGCTTTGTTTTTCAATTCTGTGAAAAGTGCGGTACCAAGTGATGATTTGAGCTCATCAATTTGTAATCGAATTTCTTTAACTTCATCCAGTGTTGAAGCATCAGTAATTGATTGGCGCAATAATTCAGGGTTAAAACCATCATCAACAATTTCACCAGTGATTACGTTGCTGTCGTCGCTGGTGGCTTCGTGATGCTGTTCAGGCTCATTTTTCTGAGTGATTTCATTGAGGCTTACGCGTTCTTTGGGTG
Organism: Providencia sp. PROV223; assembly: GCF_028479245.1. Classification (NCBI taxonomy): domain Bacteria; kingdom Pseudomonadati; phylum Pseudomonadota; class Gammaproteobacteria; order Enterobacterales; family Morganellaceae; genus Providencia; species Providencia sp. PROV223. Next base: position 149,702 of record NZ_JAMPNG010000005.1, on the reverse strand, counting down.
GTGTAACATCTTTGATGGTACGCTCTTCAAGTTCATCTGGCGTATAAACTCCCATAATCACCTCAGGGCAATACAGGCGAGACCAGTATTTAACAGCCAAGTAAGCAATTTGTTGCTTCGGCATAGTTTTCCATAGTGGGGAATTTCGGGTTTGCACATCGGCTAAGTAAACAGGTTCACCGTACGTAATTTCTGTTTCACCTCTGAGAACTGCACCAACACGAATATATAAACCTGATTCGTCACGATTTTCTTTTATGCCTACAATCTTTTCCCAGTCACCGCCGTATTCGTAATGGAAGCGACCTGTAACAACGTTTGAACTAGTGATCACCGCATTTACCAGCTGAGCTTCATAACCTAGCGTGCCATTAATTAAATGAGTTTTTTGGCCTACTACAAATGGGTCCATTCCCCAGCGAGACGCTTGCATTGTGATAGCCAAGCAATCGGCAGGTTTTCCCTGTAAATGTTTTGGCACCGTTGCGGTACCAGATGCCATTAAATCAGCAACACGGATAACACAATTCATTGCTTCAGTATTAAAAAGGAGTGACATGTTATTCATGACACTGGTTTGCGGTTGGTTACTTAAAGCGACTTCTGACATGATGATTACCTCTAAATTGATAAACGCCACGCAGTGAGCAGGGCGCTAGAATTGATTAAGCTTCTAATTGAAGTTCTTCTAACTTGCGTGTTTCAAAGTCAGTAAGATTGATAGTGAGTGTTTCGGTGACTGGGGCAGGCCATACACCAGTATTCATTGAATTATTGATATCGCGTAGCGTCTTTTTGTACTCCAAGCGGCCTAGTTCTAATAACTCTGGCGATGCCTCAACGATTGCAACCCAGTGGTAATTTTCATCTTTGTTAACGAATATCCAGAAGAACTGGTCTAGCATTGCTATATCGCAGTACATGGCAGCACTTACATGGTAATCACGGTTAATTATTTCTTTGCGTATCATTGCGGCTATAGCATCCTGCTTGTATCGACCTAATGAAACTGATTTAAGGTCGAAGCCAACTCTGAGATTTTCGTCATACTGGATCTCTAAGTCAGGACGTACGCGAACTTCTAAGCCTGTATCATCGTCGATACCGTAATAACTAACTTCAACTGCACGGTTAGGGTGAGTTACCAGCTTACCAGCCTCTGGATGGTCAAATACGGCTTGCTGCATTGCTTTACCCAAGCGGTACTGATCACCTGTAATGCGAATGCGTGATTCATCAGCTAACCATGCGCTAGTTAATTCATCAGCAAATATTGCGTTAGGGTTAACAGCTTTGATTGATGCTGCTAATTCATCTTTCTTACCTGATTTTTTAAGAGGTTCAGGCTTGCTGAGTTCCTTAGCCCATAAGTTCTCATCGATAAAGTACAGATCATGGAGTAAAGAATCACGGCTACCGGATGTTTTAAATGGTGCTGGCAGTGTTGCGTTAAACTCTTTAATGCATGCTTTCATTGCTGCGGCTGTGTGTTTATCTGATTCAGGTATCTTTCTGAATTCATCAGGTAAATCAGCATACAGTCCGCCGATTTCCTCTACTGAACCAGATAACGGTAATGGTGCTGGTAGTGTTGCGTTATGAGCTTCGATTATTGCTTTTAGCTCATCAGTGCTGCGCGGTTGAGGTAAACCAGCATTATATTCATCAATCCACTTACTCATTGAGTCCGTATTAGTAAATGCACCAGCGGGAATAGTAGGCGCTAGGCTAAATTCATCTTCAACCTTTTCAGGCTCTAAAACTAAGGTGTGAAATAAGCTACCAAAGTCTAAGGCCTCTGAACGCTCACGCTGAATAACCTTACTGATGTGACGGCGTTCGAAGTACATCAAGCTGATACGGCCATCTTTCAACATTGTGCTGCTAATGCCGTTTGATGAATGGTAATCATCATTTGAAATATCGGTATAACGCCCAGGTTCAAAATATGGTGGTACCAAATGCAATGAACATTCTTGCATAACTTCTGGCTCGACATTACCAGTTTGTTTATCTTCACTGTCGTGAATAATCACATCAGGTTTGGTAGGTTCGATTGCTTCATCTTTATCGGGAGAAATCAAAGACTGAAAGTATTTTTTTCGGTCAATATTAGAACGGAATTTATCAGGGTTCTTAATGACATGAATGTAAGCATTGATAATGTCGTTATTGTGCAGAAACATCAGCTTTGGCGTTGATGTGGTGGTAATGCTTAATTCAAAGGCCACTTTCTCGAACGGTTCAAACTCTTCGCTGGTGGCTGTTTTGTTTAAGTGATTAGCTAGCTTATCAATATTTTCAGGCGTGTTAATGTCATTGGCCATTAAGATTGCGCTAACAATGTTGCTTAATTTGCGTTGGTCAAATTGCTCTTGTTCTTGATTGCTCATTAGATAATTCCTTGTCGGTTTGAATTGCTATCCAAGTGACGAAAGCCCACTCGATACCATCTTTAAAGTTTATGAACTCTTGTCTTTTTCCACGTACGATAAATACGTGGAAACCATTTTCGATAAAAAACATCATTTCAATCACCTTCTTGATAAACAAATTGTTTATTTTTGTGGTGTGAAAAAAATCCAGCCAAAACAGCTAGATTGATTAATATTGTCACTGTCCAATCTCGCATTCCGATTTTAACGGGTTAGCTAAGACATTCTGCGGCTCACAGAATTTAGGAGTGTGATAGCCGTTCTGTATTGTTAAAGAGCGTTAACCTTGCGGGTTAATATGAGATAAAGAATAAACCATAAACGACAGTTGTCAACTGTTAAAAACAATAAAATAACCAAATTGTTTATCTTTTTTGTGAATAAAAAAGCCAGCTCGAGGCTGGCTATAAATATAATGCTTTGTTTTACTTTTCGTTTTTACTAATTATGAACTCAATAAAGTCTTGTATCTTTTCTTTTTCATTTTCTGGCAATGCCGCAAACTTTTTATGGTCGTAGTGTAAAACGTCTTCATCATCTTTAGACATGAGTAGTTCGTATGGTTTACGGCCTAGTGCGTCCGCAATTGCCGCAACACTGTCAACGGTAGCGCTGGACTCATTCTTGATAATACGGTTTACAGTTGCTTGGCCTAAACCGGATTTAACTGATAACTGGGCCTGTGATTTAAAACCGTCAATCATCATATACGTAGTGATGTTATCACCAAGTATGCGCCCAATATCGGTGGGCTGGCGGGCTAATTCATCGGCAATCTGTTCAGCTGGCACATTCAAGTGATCCTTATCCATGTAGTATTTCGGCAACTTGGTAAGGTGCTCAATCTTTCTGGCAATAGGATCGCTAAGCGAACGATGGCTTTTCATGTCAGAGGACATTAAATAACGAGAAATGACGTTAGGAGCGCAACCCAATGCTGTAGCTAAGCTCTTTTGCTTCCCTTCATAATGCTTTTCTATAACGAATACCAGATTGTCTCTCCTGATATCTTGGATGCTTTTCACGGTGTCTTTCCTTTGTGTGTATTTCGTTCGATATTGTTTATTCTGTTTATCTATTAAATATCAAATTAACCATGGAGGTAAATTCCCAATTTGTTTATCATTGTTGCAATCAATGGCTAATGTTTATCTTTTTGGGTGGTTAATATGGCATTTATAGACTTCAAAACATTTTGGAATGGTCTATCTAAACGTGAGCGCCAGCAATTTGCAGATAGCGCAAACCTGACCGTTCAGTATATTTCTATTCATCTGCGCTATTGCAGTCGTAGCGTATCATTACAGACGGCTAAGCGGTTGCAGAAAGCTCTTAACTCATTCGGCATAGAGCTAACGTTAGACCAAATAGCAGACAAATTTATGAAGTAAATCACACTAGGCCGCGAAAGCGGTCTTTTTTTGATTAGTGAGATAAACAATTGATCATTTATGGTTGATTTATTTTTTAAGAGTGTATAATCTTACTGCACACATAACTGTAATAGAGGTTTTTCAATGAAAGTTATTAGTAGAAAAGAGGCGGCAACTAATGGGCTGTCTCGCTTTTATACGGGTAAAGCCTGTGTGCATGGGCATGTTGCGGAGCGCTTTGTAAGTAATGGTGTTTGTGTTGAATGTGCTGCTAAGCATGCTGCAAATTACCGTGAAAGTGTTAATAGCATTCTCAAGCAGGCAAGAGAAATGAGGGCGTGTCAATGAGTAAAAAACGAATTGGCCTAACAAAGAAAATACGCTTTGAGGTTTTTAAACGCGATGGGTTTACCTGTCAATACTGTGGTGATTCTGCGCCAAAGGTAGTGCTCAATGTTGATCATATCATTCCAGTTAGTGCTGGTGGTGATAACAACATGATGAATTTGATAACTTCCTGCTTTGATTGCAACCAAGGAAAAAGAGACAGATTAATAAGTGATGATTCACTCATTACTAAACAGTTGTCGCAAGTAAAAGAAGTTAGTGATAAGCGCGAACAGTTACTAATGATGCTTGCGTGGCGTGATGAGCTAATCAAATTTACGGAAGAGCAGGAATTAATTGTTATCCAAAAAATTGAAGAACTGATACCCGGTAAAGTAATAACTGAAAGTGGTAAGAAAACTGTTAAGAAGTGGCTATCAAAGTATACCGCAGAAGAAATTATAACCGCAGCAGATTTATCAGCGGAGCAAAAGTTAGATGTTGAAATTACAGCGGAAAGCGCTAGTGAGTTTTTCTCTTATATACCAAGAATAGCATCGATGAGAAGAAACCCTCCTGAATATGCAAGGCTTTATTACGTAAGAGGAATACTAAGAAATCGCGTACATGTAAATGAAAATGTAGTTATGGGGCTACTAAAGGATTGGGTTGATAGTGGGCTTGAAATTGATGACTTGGAAGAGCTAGCTAAAACAGTTCGTTCATGGACTCAATTTAGAGAAACTGTAGAGACGTTTACACATGAAAACAGTTCAGGGGGTTGATATGGCTCGCATAAGAACCATTAAGCCGACTTTTTGGACTGATGAGGACATGGCTGACATTTCAGAGGCGGCATGTTTACTGGCGATTGGTTTATTAAATTATGCAGATGATGAAGGATATTTCAATGCTAATCCAAAACTCATTAAAGCCGCTGTTTTTCCTATACGGGAGACCTCCGGTAGCATTCCTACACTACTACAGGAGCTTTCCAACTGTGGTTATATTAGCTTATTTTCTGCTCAAGATGGTAAGCGTTATGGACTGATAAATAATTTCACAAAACATCAGGTCGTTAATAAGAAAACCACCAGTAAAATCAAAGAACTAAACCTACTACCGGAAAACTACGGTAGTGATACCGGAGGGCTACCTTTAGGAAAGGAAGGGAAAGGAAATATAAAACCTCTCTCTAATACGCGCGAGGATAATTTTCAATCTAATCCGAATGCCAATAATTCTATCTTGAATGGTCGTGTTCCAGCTGGTGGTTTTGGTGTGAATGACAAATTTGTGATGTATCACGGCTGGGAACCTGATCAGGACTTTAAGCAAAAGGCCGCGTACTGGGGAACGATACTCAAAGAGCCGTTACAGCCTCATGAGCTAGCCGAGTTTATAACTTACTGGGGGGCAGAGGGAAAAGCCAAAACACACGAGCAATGGGAACTAGCCCTTGCTAACGGCTTGAAACGTAGTCGATTGAAAAATGAAAAGGTGGTGAAAAATGGGACAGGTCAGAGAGCTAAGATCGATAGCCAATTCGCAGGAAAGCCAAAAGCGATGCAGGAATTCTTACAGCACGTCCTCGATGAATACGGGCAAGACGCTGTTGACGCTTTGGTTGAAGATGATCGAAATCTACGGCGACAAATGGAAGAACAAGAATGGCACGGAACCGTCATTGATGTGGAAGCAAGCGCTAAGCGCATTGAGTGATCAGCAGCTGGACGGATTATTTAAATTCTGTATCGACCGTTGCATGAATGGTAATCCATGGCCACCAGAGTTATCAGATGTGATTGTCGCGTTATCTGGTGAAGCGGCTAAGCATAATCCGTTTGGGCTTGATCCTGACGAACAGCTAAGAGATTTTCTAACCTACTGCGCTAAGCGCAATAACTACCAGAGTGCTGAAATGTATCCATTCAAACACCCGGTTCAGCACTGGATGTTTACAGACCTCAGAACGAAGATGATTGACCTAAGGCTAACTGAGGTTGAATGTGAGAAGCGACTAGACAAAATGCTATCACAATGGACTGAGCGAGTTAGAAAGGGCGAAAAGGTGCCAGAGCCAACACTAACACTTACAGACAAATCAAAACCCCGTCCTGCGTGGATGGATATAATTGAAAAAGATAAACAACGAACGCAATAAGATTCAAAGGTCATCAAAATCGCTAGCAGGATTAACATACAGGCATTTTTGATATGCAGGATGATAAATCCCATAGGTTGAATGTAAAAATCAAATGTAGAGCGTTACAGAGCGTTTTAAAGGGTGGTAAGAAAATCAATTCTTACTGATTTTTTATGGTTGAAAAGATAAACAAATTGTTTATATTAACCGTATGGGTTAATCGAATTCGAGGTAATGGTTATGTTATTTCAGGATAGAGTGATTGAGGTACTCAAATCAAGCAAGAGCATGTCGATTAAAGGCCTGCGAGCACACTTTGAAAGCAATGGCGTTAAGGCTTCGTACAACACAGTTAAGTTCGCGTTAGGGCAACTTGAATACTTTGATGTTATTTCGTTAGTAACCGTTGAAGAAGACGGCGTGAGAGCGTTTGGCTACAAGCTGAATGACAACTACGAAGTTGGATTAACGAGACAAGCAAACAGCGGCCAACGCCACAAGGTAAGGGCTAGCAAGCCAAGCAAACCCAAGAAACCAGTCGTTCCTGTTGTGGTGCCTGAATATGGCCCATGGTGCCAAACGGGTGAACCAGCACGCTTGCACCTCATGTTTAATGAATTACTGGCGAAGCCTAGGGCGAAGCGTATTAAGCGGGGCTTGGCGGTATGAGAATCCTTGAATATCCAATTGTGCCAGTGCCTAAGCCACGCATGACGAAGAGCGACAAATGGAAAAAGCGGCCTGAAACAGCACGCTACTGGGCGTTTAAGGATGAAGTCAGATTGCGCGGGCTAACGCTTCCTGAGTGCGATTATCACGTCATTTTTACAGTACCTATGCCGCAATCGTGGAGCAAGAAAAAAAGAGCTTCCATGAATGGACAACCACACCAACAGCGACCCGATAAGGACAACTTTGAAAAGGCGTTATTAGATGCAGTGTTTGGTGAAGATAGCCATGTATGGGACGGCAGAGCATCAAAGCTTTGGGGTGAGGTAGGGAAGATAACGGTAAGGTTACCAGAAAAATCGACAATTCATGAACTTATTACCATTGGGTAAATAAGTGATTGAAATTACTAAATTAGAAATGAATAAGGTAATTAATTATGAAACTGAAAGTTAATCGTGGAACGTTGCTAGCTGTCATGGAATGTATGGCTGTTCGTGATGTGCGTTATTACATCAATGGCATTTGTTTTCTACCCGATGGGAAGGTGGCAGGAACTAACGGGCATATGCTTGCTTATGGGTATCATGATAATGAAATTACTGACCAAGTGATTTTGTCTGTTGGAAAATTGCCCTCCAAGAGCTTTGAATACGCTGTATTCGACACAGAAGAAGAGATTGTAAAGCTTCATTCAGAGTCTGGATTTGTTGTTGGTGTTGGGCTGTGTAGTGTTATCGATGGTCGCTACCCAAACATTAATCACCTTATCGAATCTACCGCAAAGAAAGATGAAAAATTACCGTCTGTTCTGTGCCTGAATTCTGGCTATTTATCCAAGTTGGAAAAGGTAGCTAAGTTCGTTAATCCACGCATGCCAGCGTATGAAATCAGAGTTAAATCAGCCACTGATGCTGTGGTGTGCGAGGTTAAAAATCCACATGATGAGCGTGTTACTGTGATGATCATGCCGATGAGATTGTAATCATGGCAACTATCGACGCAATTAGGCTGTGCTACGACATTCTTGACGGCTCTGTATCGCCTGAAAATATCTCATCTCAAGAAGTGTATGCAATTTGCACTTACCTTGATGATGTTGTTCGTGAAAACCTTGCATTCACTCAACAAAAGCCTGTGGCATTCATGGATAGTGAAGGTGAGGTGATTAGTGCAGTTAAGTCAGAATTTGAACAGCTAACGGGCGGTAATCACGTTGGCTTCGATATTCCGTTAATTCAACTAAACAAGCAATCGTGACATGTCACGCGAGGTAAATTAATCATGCTAAAAACTTACTTAATATTCGTCGTGTTCTGGTGCGTGTTCGCCGTAGCTGTGGGGATGTTATTCAATGGCTAAATCACCAGCAGAGCGCAAAGCAGCGCAACGTAAACGCCAGCGTGATGCTGGCTTGGTTACTCCGCAGTGGCAAGTTGAAGCCGAAGAGCACGAAATGATTAAGCGTAATTGTGCTTTGCGTAGACCAGGTCGCGAACCGTACGATGAATCAGAATATATTCAAATGCTCATACGTAACGATGATGCACGGCTCAAGCGTGAGATTGCGGAGCTATCAAAGCGGTGCTGTAGTAAGTGTGGTGAGCGGCTACCAGTAGCTAATTGCTGCCTATCTGGTGCCGCTGAATGCTGGAATACTAAAGGGTGGCACGAGCTTAAATTGAAAATAATGTAAATTTTCTAACGTATTATAGCTAGGTGTTATAATTTATTTTTTCACGGTAATCATGATATATATCTATTGTTGGACCACCGTCTTCATCATCCCATCTAGAATAGAAGTAATCTTCATTTGTCAGGTCTAGTATGGCCCTACATATACCTTCCATTGACCATAACGGTAGAGGCCTATCAATCCTTGCTGCAACTTTGGACTCCATTTCATCAAGAAACGGTAAACATTTCTGTATTCTATTATCAAAATCGCTAACAAATAAGTTGTATGTTTTTAGCTCATATAAAAGCGTTGGTATTGATTCATTACTTACTTCTCTACAAGGAAAGTAATGGTTCATTAACTGAACCAACGTATCTGAGTTTAATTCTAACTTTTTGAACTCGGTGCTCTCAACTTCATTCTCATGTGTGTACTCGTCTTTCATCTTTTTTATACGTGAGAACTGTTCATCGGCAAGCTCTATTAGGGCGCTTAATTGGCTAAATGTTCGTCTCATATGTCTAGGTGCATCAGATTCATTTTTATAGAGAGTTTGATGACTGATAGCGGCCCATGTATGCATCAACATGGTTCTTATTTGTATTTCAAACTTTAAATCACCTAGATTGTTATAAATGGGATTTTGCAACCAATTATCTTTAAATATAGCGATGAAGTGACTTGATGAATACCCAAATTTATCAACTTCAGATTCCTCTTTTTTGTCGGAGGATGATAAGACCTTAAAGTTTTCATTAATTAATTTTCTGAGTTTTTGTAGGTCTGATTCGTAATAACAAATAACTCTCAGTCCACAAATATCTTCTATATCACTTAAGGTTTTGTAGTCTGACTTTCTTTGTAGTTTTTCTTTGAATGAGTTTTCGTCCTTTAATCTTGCTTCAATTGAAAATATTTCAATGTCTTCATTCCGTAATAATGACTCTATAGAATGCTTCGCTTGTATTAGCAAGCTTTGATATAAATGTTTATTTTCTTTGTATTCTTCTATTAAGCTACCCATGCAATAAACTCCAGTATTCATTTTAAATACTATTATATTTATATATAAATTAATTGAAATATAGTTATATTTACATGTGTTAATGTTTATCCTGTGGTTTGATGTTTATCTTTTTTGTGGTCATAATAACCGTAGAGGTGATGATTATGACCACAAAGAAACCACGTAAGCCACCAGCCAGAAAACCTACACCGCTTAACGCTCAAATGGAGCGCTTCTGTCAGGAATATATCAAAGCCCCTGATAATCAAACTGATGCAGCTTTAGCGGCAGGCTATGCCGCAGGTAGTGCATGTAAGCGTGCATCGCAGCTTATGAAAGACCAGCGAATTATCGACCGTATCGCACAGCTCATGCAGCAGCGTAACAAGCGCAAGAAGCTAGACGCTGACAGTGTGTTAGAGCGACTGGTTAATATGCTTGATGCTGATATTGCCGACATACTCACTAATACGGGCGACATTAAGCCAATAAAAGATTGGCCTGCAGTATGGCGCAAAAGCATTTCTGCATTTGAAATAGCCGTCATTGATGAAAAGGTTACCGTTAAGAAAGTCAAACTGTTAGATAAGCTGCGCGTGCTTGAAATGGTCGGTAAGCACGTAGACGTTAATGCATTCCGTGAGCGCTATCAGGTTGATGTGACTATTTCCCTTGCTGATAGGCTGGCAGCAGCCCGTAAGCGCGCCGCTGGTGGTGAGTCATGATTGAAACCATGTCGCCAGAGGAACAACTGATTAACGATATCGGCATGTTTACGCATGACCCGTTAAGTTATGCGTTATACGCATTTCCTTGGGGTGAAGCTGGTACCGAACTTGAAAATGCTAATGGGCCTCGTCAATGGCAAGCGGAAGCGCTTAACGAAATAGGCGAACATCTACGCAATCCTGAGACGCGCCACCAGCCGCTACAGCTTGCTAGGGCATCAGGTCACGGTATCGGTAAATCTGCTTTCATATCGATGATTATCAAGTGGGGCATGGACACCTGCGAAGATTGCAAAGTCGTTGTTACTGCCAACACCGAAAACCAGCTACGAACTAAAACATGGCCAGAAATTGCGAAGTGGCAGCGCCTATCTATCACCAAGGACTGGTTTACCTGCACCAAAACAGCTATCTATTCAAATGACCCTAATCACGCTAACGCATGGCGTGCTGATGCTGTGCCGTGGTCAGAGAACAACACAGAGGCATTCGCAGGGTTACATAACCAAGGCAAGCGCATCATTCTAATTTTTGATGAAGCTTCTAACATTGCGGATCTGGTGTGGGAAGTAGCAGAGGGTGCATTGACGGATGAAAACACAGAAATCATTTGGATAGCCTTTGGTAACCCGACACGTAATACTGGGCGTTTCCGTGAGTGTTTCCGTAAGTTTAAGCACCGCTGGAAAACCAAGCAGATTGATAGTCGTACGGTTGAAGGCACGAACAAAGAACAGATTGATAAATGGATTCAAGACTACGGTGTTGATGATGACTTTGTTAAGGTGCGTGTTCGCGGTATTTTCCCATCTACATCTGAAAAACAATTCATACCTACTGGCTTAACTGATGCAGCAATGAAGCGCACAGTAACACAGGCCGAAGTATCACATGCACCAATTATCATAGGTGTTGACCCAGCATATTCTGGTGATGATGATGCGGTTATTTATTTGCGCCAAGGGTTACACAGCAAATGCCTATGGACCGGTAGTAAAACTATTGATGATGTGATCATGGCTAAGCGCATTGCCGACTATGAGGATCAGTACGGTGCTGATGCTGTTCATATCGACTTTGGTTACGGTACGGGAATTCAATCTGTTGGTATGAATTGGGGGCGCAATTGGCAGCTTGTGCAATTCAATAGTGCTTCGACTGACCCGCAAATGCGGAATAAACGCGGTGAGATGTACAATAATGTTAAGTCATGGCTCAAAATAGGTGGGGCTATTGACGATCAAGAAGTAGCCGAAGATTTATCAACCCCAGAGTACAAGGTAGAGTTAAGCGGTAAAATACTATTAGAATCAAAGGATGATATTAAAAAACGCATTGGACGCTCACCCGGTAAAGGTGATGCGCTAGCGTTAACATTTGCTTACCCAGTCACCAAAAAAGAACGCCACAACATTTCTATATCTAATCATGGTAGTCACGTTGTTAGTGATGCTGATTACGATCCATATGCCTAGATAACAGGCAAAAAAAAATGCCCTCACAGCGAGGGCAAATGTAAGCAAAGGAAAGTCACTTGATAACGGGCAAAGGAATATCCGACTAACGACCGATAACCAAAATGTATATCTTGGTTTTATATTTGTCAAATAAGATATACAATAAATCATAAAGTATATTATTGTTTATTTTGTCGAGGTGTTATATGTGCGTAAACAGCTTAATTGGCACTCCTAAGATTAAAACCCCTCCACCAGTTCAGGCTGCGCCACAAGAACAGGACCAGGCTGTAGTAGGTTCGCGTGATGAAGAACTACGCCGCCGCCGTGCTGCCGCTGGTCGTAAGTCAACATTGCTAACAGGTGCGCAGGGTACAACCAATGCAGCATCTACCAGCGGTAAAACGCTACTTGGTCAGTAACCTAACGGGGGCGGTATGAGTTTAAAGCAGGATTTATTAAAACAACTCTCACAGCTTAAGAATGAGCGCCAATCATTTGAGCCTCACTGGAAAGAGCTTGCAGAGTATACGCGCCCTCGTAGCACTCGTTTTAACACATTAGAAGTAAATCGCGGAGATAGACGTAACACGAAAATAATCGACCAAGAAGCGGCTAAATCAGAGCGTACTTTATCAAGTGGCATGATGTCAGGGATAACTAGCCCTGCCCGTAAGTGGTTCCGTTTGGCTACGCCAGACCCTGACATGATGAATTATAGCCCTGTAAAAATGTGGCTTGAAGTCGTTGAGCAGCGCATGAATGAAGTGTTCAACCGCTCAAACATTTATCAATCACTACCCCAAACTTATTCCGATATTGGTACCTTTGCCACCAGCGCACTAGCTGTACTGGAAGATAACGAGCGAGTTATTCGCACTGTACCTTTTCCTATTGGTAGCTATTACATAGCGAATGGTCCTGACTTAACCGTAGATACCTGTTTCCGTGAATTCAGCATGACAGTGCGTCAACTGGTTATGGAGTTCGGCTTAGACAATGTGAGTGAGCAGGTTAAAAGCCTATGGGATTCTAGCAACTATAGCCAGTGGATTACTGTTATTCATTCAGTATACCCGAATTTAAATCGTATCAGCGGCAAGATGGACGCTAAGAACAAGCTATTTAAATCCGTTTACTTTGAAATGGGCGGTGATAGTGAACGCGTTCTACGCGAATCTGGCTTTGATGAGTTCCCTATTATGGCGCCACGTTGGGAAGTGAACGGTGAGGACGTCTACGGCTCATCGTGCCCCGGTATGATTGCATTGGGTAGCGTGAAAGCATTGCAGTTATTACAGCGCCGCAAAGCACAGCAGATTGATAAAGTGACCAATCCACCTATGCAAGCACCTGCCTCAATTAAGAATCAGCGCATTTCTCTTGTGCCGGGTGGAATAACTTACTTACCAATGGCTGGCGCTGACCAGATGATTAAACCGATATTTCAAGTGCAAGCCGACATTAACGGCTTGATTGCTGATATTGGTGATACTCGTAATCAAATCAAAGAAGCTTATTTCTCTGACCTTTTCATGATGATGGCTAACGTTAATACACGTTCAATGCCCGTCGAGGCAGTAATTGAAATGCGTGAAGAAAAGCTACTCATGTTAGGGCCTGTATTACAGCGCTTGGATTCTGAACTACTCGACAAGTTAATTAATCGTACGTTCGCAATCATGGCGCGTAAAAACCTATTACCCGTGCCACCAGAAGAAATGCAGGGTATGCAGCTTAAGGTTGAATACATTTCTGTCATGGCACAGGCGCAGAAATCAGTTGGCGTTAGCAGTATTGAGCGTTTTGTTGGCTTCGTTGGTGGTCTGGCAAATATGAAGCCAGAAGCACTAGACAAGCTGAACACTGACGAAATGATTGATAACTACGCTGAATCAATCGGCGTTTCACCAACTATCGTTTCATCCAATGACCAAGTAGCCGCCATTCGCCAGCAACGTGCAGAGCAACAACAGCAGATGCAACAAATGCAAATGGCGCAAGAGGCTATTTCTGGTGCTCAGGCGCTTGGCAATACACCTATGGACGATAACAGCGCCTTAGCTGCGCTTGCTGGTGGTGGTCAATGACACAGTTTGACGATCTGACAGAAGAGGAAAAAGCAGCGGCTAAGGCTGAGTTGGAGCTTAAAGACCAGCTTAGAAAAGAACGTGAAGACGATGATTTAAAACAGGTAATGAGCACTGAATATGGTCGTCGTTTTGTTTGGAAAATTCTATCTGCGAGTGGGGTTTTCCATTCGTCTTTCTCATCCGATCCCTATAGCACTTATTTTAAAGAGGGCGCCAGAAATAGAGGGTTGGAGTTATTTAATAGTGTACTGAGTGTTTGCCCTGATCTCTATTTGGTCATGGCAGAAGAAGCCAAAGAACAGGAGAACAATCAATGAATTTATTTCAACGCTTGGTGTTTCGTCGCCTTTGTAATGAGGTTTCAGTTGATGGTGGCGAGGGTGCAGCTGCGACAACCACAGAAACTACAGCGGTTAAAACTGAAACATCAACAACAGGTGATCAGACTACGACTACTGGTACAGAAACTGACAAGGCTAATGATACGTCCAGTACTAAGCAGGAAGGTGATGACAAGAAGCCTGTAAGCACCGCACCTGAAAAGTATGAGTTTACGGCTGGTGAAGGTCAGGAGCTGGATAAAGAAGCGGTAGCGGCGTTTGAACCTATCGCCCGTGAGCTTGGTTTAAGCAACGAGCAGGCGCAAAAGATTGTTGATGTGTACGGCTCTACGATCATGCCGCAACTGGTTAAGCAGCAAGCTGATGAATGGCAGAAGCAGATAACTGGTTGGGCTGAAACCGTCAAAGCAGATAAGGACGGACTTGGTTCTGATGAATCGATTGGTAACGCGCAAAAGGCATTGGATCAGTTCGGTTCGCCTGAGCTTAAAAGTTATTTAGTTGAAACAGGCTTAGGTAATCATCCTGAGCTTGTCCGTGTTTTTTCAAAGATTGGCAAAGCCATGTCAGAAGATGGTTTTGTTAGTGGCAGCAGTGAAAACGCTCGCAGTGCTGCGGATGTTCTTTTTGGTGATAGCAAATAAGGTATAGGAGAAAATTATGCCTCAAGCTCTAACATTGGCTGACTGGGCTAAGCGTCAAGACCCAAACAGCAAGCAAGCGAAGATCGTTGAACTGCTAAACCAGTCTAACGAAATTCTTGATGACATGGTGTTTGCCGAAGGTAACTTGCCTACAGGCCACCGTACAACTGTTCGCACAGGTTTACCAGAAGCTACATGGCGTATTTTGAACTATGGTGTGCCGCCAAGTAAATCAACTACTGCACAAGTCACAGACGCTATAGGCATGCTGGAAACTTACTCAGAAGTTGACAAAAAGCTAGCTGATTTAAACGGCAATACATCTGAATTCTTATTGTCGGAAGCGCAAGCGTTCATTGAATCCATGAACCAGCAAATGGCTGAAACGCTTTTCTATGGTGATACAAGTGTACATGCTCAGCGCTTTACTGGATTGTCAGCACGCTTCAATGATTTAAATGCTAAGAATGGTGTAAACATCATTGATGCTGGTGGTACTGGCAGTAATTTAACCTCAATTTGGTTAGTGGTGTGGGGACAGAATACCGTTCATGGCATCTACCCTAAAGGTTCTAAGGCTGGTCTTGAACAGCAGAACTTGGGCGAAGTCACACTAGTCGATGAAAATAACGCTAAATATCAAGGTTATCGTTCTCATTTTAAATGGGAAAATGGATTAACTGTGCGCGATTGGCGTTATGTAGTACGCATCGCTAACGTTGACCTGTCTAAGTTAACCAAAGATCCAGAAGCTGCAGGCGCTATCGACTTGCCTGATTTACTGATTCAGGCGATTGAGAAAATCCCTAATCTGTCTATGGGTAAACCTGTTTTCTATTGCAATCAGCAAGTTCGTAGCTGGATGCGCCGCCAGATTAAAAACTCAAAGAACGTCAATATTTCTATGCAAGAAGTTGCAGGGAAGAAGGTTGTTTCTTTTGATGAAATCCCTGTGCGCCGTACCGATGCAATTCTCACAACTGAGGATCAGGTGGTAGCTAAGTAAGGCATGCCTATTGTGCGGTGCCTGAATGGGTACCGCTAACTTAATTTTGTTGGGAGTTCGCAACATGATTTTAGATAAAGAAACCCTATTTTCTCTCGACCAGGCAGTGACCGCATCAGCGATTGCGACCAGTATCATTGACCTAACGCCAGTTAAAGGTGACTTCCGTGATATCGGTATTGGTGAACCGCTGCAACTGTTTGCACAGGTTACTGAGCAGGCAACGGCTGCAGGTGACGCAAAAGTACAAATCGTATTGGAAACATCAAAAGATAAAGCGTTTACAACGCCTGTTGCTATCTTCCAGTCATTTGCTATGCCAATTGCAGACCTGAACGCAGGTAAGCGCATTATCGGTACTGTTCCGCATGGTGTTATTAAGTATCTGCGTCTGCGTTACGTTGTCACAGATGGTCCATTAACTGCAGGTAAGTTTACAGCGGGTATCGTACTTAACACTGATGCTCATCCTATCTACAACGCCGTAACTAATTAAGGTGTGACATGTCACGATATAAAGTTTTGAAAAAATCATTTATCGCTGGTCGTCTGCTTGAAGTTGGTGAGGAGGTTGAATACAGCGGTATTGCTGGCAGCAACTTAAAGTTGATTGGTGGTGATGATGCTAAACCTGATACTGGCGCTTTGGTTGATGGGGCTAGTGGTGATAGTAGTGAGGTTGTAACCAATACTGTTATCAGTGGATCAGGCGATACGGTTGATTCTAGCCTTGAAGCTTTGCGCGAACAGTACACACAGCTATTTGGTAAGGCACCTCATCACAACATGGGCGCAGATAAGATGCGCACTGCGATAGATGAAAAGCGTAAAGAACTTGGGGTGTAACCCCCGATGCTAAAGGGGGCGAAAGCCCCTTTTTCTTTTGGAGTAACTCTAATGGCCTCAGAAATCGAAATCTGTAACTTGGCGCTTAGTCGTATTGGTAATAGCCGATTCATTAACAGTCTAAGCGAAAAGAGCAAAGAAGCGGAGCAATGCAACCTACATTTTAATCATTGCCGCGATACTACGCTCTCTGATTTTCCGTGGAACTTTGCCAGTAAGCGCGTTGCTTTGGCTGATACCAATAACCCGCCGCCAGACTGGAAGTTTGCCTATAGCTATCCAACCGACTGTTTAAAAGCAATAGCGATTATTCAATCTGGCCAGAAATATCCTCAACCGCACAATGCGATTAATTTTCTGGTGGGTTCTGATGCTGACGGCACTGGAAAACTGATTTACTGCGACCAACCGCAAGCGTGGCTTCAATACACTGCGTCAGTCACCGATGTGAATATGTTTGATTCATTATTCATAGATGCGCTGGCATGGAAACTTGCTAGCGAACTTGCACGCCCATTGGCTTCAAATTCTGGTATGGGTAATGAAGCCCTACAAATTTATACCATGGCGATTGCTAACGCTGGCGCTCACTCTCTTGATGAATCATCAGAGCCTAGCGATTACATGGATCCATTCACCGAAGCGAGGTTATCGTAATGGCCTATAGCATTATTCAACCGAGTTTTTCTGGTGGCGAAATAGCGCCTAGCCTTTATGGCCGCATTGACTTAGCGAAGTACTCTACCGCTTTACGTAAGTGTGAAAACTTTCTTGTGCGTCAATATGGCGGCATTGAAAATAGACCAGGCACCAAGTTTATTGCAGCGGCAAAATACCCTAACAAAAAATGCCGCCTGATCCCGTTCCAGTTCAGCACAGTGCAAACTTACGCCCTTGAAATGGGTGATAAGTACATGCGTGTGATTAAAGACGGTGGGCAGGTGCTTTATGCCGATGGTGAGCACAAAGGCGAAATATTCGAACTGGCAACGCCATACAAAGAAGCTGACTTATTTAATTTAAAATTCACACAGTCAGCAGACGTAATGACCATCGTACATGCTGATTATCCACCGATGGAACTACAGCGTTATGATCATGACGATTGGAAACTGGTACCCGTTGAAACGCGCAATGGGCCATTCGAAGATATTAACACCGATAAAGAGCGTAAGTTATATGTTAGCGCCAGTACAGGTGATGTAACACTGACTGCAACGCATAATATCTTTGGTGCTGAATTAGTCGGTAAGCAAATTTATATTGAACAGCAAGCGATTGATGCTGTGCCAGTATGGGAAACAGACAAGACGACTAACATTAATGATCAACGCCGTGCTGGTGCTAATTACTACCGCGCTAATACTGCAGGTAAAAGTGGCACGTTAAGGCCGTCACACACAGAGGGTATGAGCTGGGATGGTTGGGGCGGTGATGCTGGGATCCAGTGGGAGTACCTTCACAGCGGTTTCGGTATCGTTAAAATCAATTCAGTCAGTACCGACGGCTTAACGGCAACGGGTAAAGTTGTTTCATACATGCCATCAAATGCTGTAGGTGAAGAAAACGCTACATACAAGTGGGCACGTTCTGTTTGGAATGATGTAGACGGCTACCCAAGCACCGTTATGTATTATCAGCAGCGATTATTTTTTGCTGGCTCTCGTGCTTATCCCCAAACGATTTGGGCTAGTCGTAGTGGGGACTATAAAGACTTTGGCAAGAATAACCCGATACAAGATGATGACCGTATCATCTACACCTATGCAGGACGCCAAGTTAATGAAATTCGTCACTTAATTGATGTGGGCTCGCTGGTGGCCTTAACGTCTGGTGGTGAGTATCAAATCACTGGGGATCAGAACAAAGTATTAACGCCAAGCAGTTTCTCTTTTTCCTCGCAAGGTGCCAATGGCTGTAGTGACGTTCCACCTATTGCCGTTGCCAATATCGCGTTGTACATCCAAGAAAAAGGTAGCGCTGTGCGTGACCTCGCGTATTCATTCGACGTTGACGGGTACCAAGGCACCGATTTAACTATCATGGCTAATCACCTCTTTCAGCGCCACCAGATTATTGATTGGTCGTTTTCTATCGTTCCTTACTCAATAGCCTGGTGTATTCGTGACGATGGTAAATTGCTTTCATTGACGTACCTCAGAGAGCAGCAAGTATTTGCTTGGGCACCACAAGAGACTGACGGGCAATTTGAATCAACCTGCAGCGTCAGTGAAGGTAATGAAGATGCGGTTTACTTCATTGTATGCCGCAAAGTTGGTGGCAGTACTGTGCGTTATATAGAGCGCTTAAGCAGTCGTCTATTTACTAAGACCGAGGACGCTTTCTTTGTTGATTCAGGCCTAAGCTATGACGGCAGAAATAAAGATGAAGCTAGCACCGTACACCTAACCACAGTCGATAACTGGACGTACGAGGGTGATATTACCTTAACCGCCAGCAATGCCATTTTTAAAGATAGTGATATCGGTAACGCCATTCACTTGCCTTATTTTGAAGATGAAGAAAACAAAACGTTACGTTGTGAAATTACTGAGTTTATTAATACTCATGCGGTACGTGTAACGCCTAATCGTGATGTGCCTGAATTACTACAGGATAAGCCGTTAAGCGAATGGGGCTTTGCGCGTTTCCGTTTTGAAGGGCTACAGCATATCGAAGGTAAAACCACCAGCATTCTAGCTGATGCAAATGTATTGCCTCAGCAAAAGGTATCTGGTGGCGCTGTATCATTAGAAGAGCCAGCCGTAGTGGTTCACATTGGCTTACCGTACGTTAGCGATATGGAAACCTTAGATATTCATATCAACGGGCAAGAAACGCTACTCGACAAAAAGAAACTGGTTAAGGTGGCAAGCCTTATTGTTAATTCAAGTCGTGGTATATGGGCCGGTACCGAAAAAGACCGGTTATATGAATATGCTCAACGTGAATTCGAGTTCTACGATAATCCGGTTGATGATGCCACTGGCGTAGTAGAAATTAATCTTGATGCACAGTGGAGCAAAAACGGCCGTGTGTATGTCAGGCAGTCAGATCCATTACCTTTATCAATCCTCGCTGCAATACCGCGCTTAGATGTGGGGGGCTTCTAATATGGCAAAGAGTATTGTTCAAATCGTACCAGCAACATTAGAGCATGCGCAGGCATTGGTACCGCATGTTAGGCAAGCTGATATTGATGAATTCTATGCATTGAACCTATCAACGCCTGAGGAGGTTTTAGCCTCAGGCATTAACCTATCTACAAAATCATGGGCTGCTATTTTCAATGGCGAGGTGGCTGCTATTTTTGGTGTGTCGCCAGCGTCCATCATCGGCGGCGTTGGCATTCCTTGGTTAGTTGGCTCAGATATTTTAGAGAAGCACCAGAAAGCCTTTCTACGCCGCTGTAAGCCGTTCGTTGGCCTAATGCTACAAATCTATCCGGAACTGCTTAATTACGTTGATGAGCGCAATCACATTGCTAAAGCGTGGCTGCATTGGTTAGGGTTCAAATTAGAATATGCGCAGCCCATTGGGGCGCTTAACTATCCGTTTCATAAATTCACAATGAATGCGAGGGCGAAATAATGTGTGATCCTATCTATGCAGGAGCTGCAATACTCGCTTCATCAGGTATGCAAGCTTATAGCCAATATCAATCTGGAAAGTTTAACGCTGATGTAGCCAACCAAAATGCACGCCAGAACGAGCAAGCAGCGAATGATTCAATTAATCGTGGCAATGCCGAAGCGGAGAAACAGCGCTCACGTACTCGGCAATTAGCAGGATCACAGGCTGCGGCAATGTCAGCGAGTGGACTTGATTTAAGTTCAGCAGGTGCCCTTGATATGTTCGGCGATACTGCGGCAATGGGTGAATTAGACGCTTTAACACTGGTTAATAATGCAAGTCGTGAAGCGTACGGCCTACGCATGCAAGCAGCTAATGACAGACTGCAGGGGAAAATGGCACGCCGTGAGGGTAACTTTGGCGCAGCCACAACGCTATTAACTGCACCAATCAAAGCATACGGCGCATATCAATTGTCTGGTGGTACATGGGATCCGTTCTCTGGTACATCTGGCGCGGCGGCTGGTGGTAGTTCAAGTAACAATATGTTTGATATTGCTAAGAAAAGCGGTACTAACCGTTTTGTATTTTAAGGGGTGATATATGCCAACAGTACCAACATATAAAGAACAGCAGGTTAGTTCATCACCTCTGCCGAATAATGGCTTTAGTGTTCAGTCGAACCCTGATCAGTTTGGTGCCGGATTAGGTCAGGTTGCCGAGCAATACACAGGCTTATTCGCAGAAGCGAAGCAACGGGCTAATGTAGCGCTGGCACAAGATGCATCACTGCAACTTAGACAGAAAGCCAATGAATTGATGAACGATCCGCGCAATGGATTACTTGCAATGCAGGGTAAGAATGCTATTGGTAAAGGTTATGAGTTTGAGCAGGCATTTGATAATGCCGCTGGTGAAATAGCAGGAACGTTGCAGGATGATGCAATCAAAAGTATGTTCGCACAGCAAGCAAAAGAAATGCGGTTGCAGTTTAGCTCGCAGGCTAATAAGCATGAAATGGGGCAAATTAAAGCTTACGAACAAGACCAATTCCAAGCAACGTTATCTGTTAATGCGGAGTCAGCCGCTAGTTTGTATGGAGATAACAATGCTTACCTATCAGCAAACAAACAAGTATTCCAACAAATAGAAGAATTTGGGTTTTCACACGGCTGGAGTGATGAGCAGATACTAGCCAAGAAACAGGAGTTTAAAACAGCCACAGCAAAGAGAGCTATTGAAAATCAGATAGGCTCTGACTACATGCAGTTTATGCAGCAGAATGGAGAGCCGTCAGATAACGGTGGTATCAGTCGTTATTATGATAAATCTACCTCATCTTCTAGTAGTGGATCTGCGCGTGGAGTTCGTAATAACAATCCGGGCAACATTAGAATGTCAAAGGATGTTTGGGTAGGACAAACGGGTAATGACGGTTCGTTTGTGACATTCGCTACACCTGCACATGGCATTAGAGCTACAGGAAAAAACCTATTATCGTATGCGAGGCAGGGGTATGTAACACCTGAGCAAATCATTACTCGCTGGGCTCCACCTGAGGATGATAACGATACTGAAGGTTATATTAAATTCGTATCTGATTATCTCAATGTTCCTCGTGATACTGTTCTTGACCTAACAGACTTAGATACATTAACTCGGCTATCAATGGCGATAATGATTCAAGAGAATGGGCAAGGTGAAGTTAGCAAGCTATCTAATGATGATATTTCAAATGGAATTCAATCAGCGCTTGGATTGGTAAGTTTACCTAGCTCACCTAATGCACCTAAACGCTTAACTGGTTCAGTGGCTTTCGATGCGCTAGACGAATCAGACCAAGCCAAATACTTAAAGCAAGCCGAGCAAATGGACAAGCAACGCCAGCAGCAACTACAAACTGAGCTTGGAACTACTATTTCTGATTCTTACGCTGCGTGGGAAAACGGCTTAGATGCACCTAATGTACCATCTGAAAAAACTATTATTTCTGCTTTTGGTTATGACAAAGGCTCGGAAATGATAGCGGATATGCGAGAGGCGAAACGCTACGCTGGATTGATATCAGCGGCTAAAGATATGACACCACAGGCGCAGCGCTCGTTATTAAACAGCATTATGCCCGAACCATCAGAAAGCAATTACGCAAGTAAAATGCAGCGTTGGGAAAAATTCGGGAAGTTTGTTGATAGCAACATCAAGGCGCAAGATAAGGTGTTTTCAGCAAATCGCCTACAGCTATCTATACAGAATAACTTCCCACTAGATCCTAACGATAAAAGCAATCAAGATGCGGCAGACAACTATTTCACTAACAATATTGAATCGTCATTTAATATTAGTGATGAGAATAGTTTAAATGCAGTAGCTGAAATATCCAGTCGTACAGGAATTATTCCCTCGCAAATTAAATCAAAACTGGTGACGGGTTCAACATCTAGAAACCCTGAATTAGTCATTCCAATGGCTAAAATGTACGGGCAAATATTTGATACTAACCCATCGGCAATCAATGGCATGTCAAATGATGCTATGGCCTATTACGGGAAAATTTATAGCCTTACACGTGCAGGAATGGATGGTAAAGACGCTATAGAAACCGCTTATAAAGCCACTTATGAACAGGATGACATGACTAAAAAGATGTTATCTGATATGAAAAGCGGCAATAAATACAGCAAAGAAAGAGAGAAAGCAGCACAAGGTAATATTAATAGTTTCTTTGCTTTAGGCGGTTTCTCATCGCCGAATATCACTAAGGCAAGCACTAGCAATAGTGAGTACATGAGGGATTATTTTGTTCTCTATGATACTAACTTTGATAAATCAGGTGGTGATGCAGAGTTAGCCAAGAA
Source organism: Providencia sp. PROV223 (assembly GCF_028479245.1). NCBI lineage: Bacteria > Pseudomonadati > Pseudomonadota > Gammaproteobacteria > Enterobacterales > Morganellaceae > Providencia > Providencia sp. PROV223. The sequence continues at coordinate 126,525 of NZ_JAMPNG010000005.1, read as the reverse complement.
AAATACAAATGCTCAGATAAAATCTAAATGGGCCGTTACATCAATTAACGGAAAAGATGAAGTTATGCGTTATGCGCCCGAGGCTGTTTACGGTACCAATGAAAGCGGCGCAGGTAACTGGATCATAGGTCAGTGGCGCGAAGAACAAAAACAGCTTAAATCTAAAGTGTTCGGCGGAATGCCTGATGATGCTGAATTTGTTCTGGTGCCTGATGCTATGACTGGTCGTGATTTTAGCTATGCAATTATATTGAAGCAAACGGGTAGCGATAATAGACCAATATTTTCTCCTTTCCTTGGTGATAATGGTATGCCGTCACGCTTTAAGCCTGAGCAATCATCATCACCAATGTACCGTGAAGTTATGGATAAGCGGCAGAAAACATACCAAGAGGCTAAGAAAGAGCGTGAGATATTAGAAGGTAACGCCAAACCTGAGCCGATTGATTATGGTTTCAGCAACACACTTAACACCATGTTTGGGAGAGAATAACCATGCCTATTTATGAAATGAATCCAAGTGATGTAATGGGCGCTGATGTTGGCTCAATTAAACAGCCTGACCCTCAATATGGTGAATCAAGTGATGTAGGCATTCTTGATGCTGCAAACCCTTTCAGTGATAAAAATGAGGTATCTAAGCTGCGTGATGCTGCGTTTCGCATTGATAACTCGGTAGGTAGTTTAATAGCTACAATGCCTTTTAATCAGTTCGAAGAACAAGACGGTTACAATCCATTCGATGATGAACGTACATTAACCGGTTATGAGGATTTTGCCGATGCATTTATTCACTCTAAATCACCAGAGGAAACATCAGCAATAAAACAGCGGATAAATAGGCAAATTCAAGATAGGCAAATGCTACAAGACGCTGGTGGCGCTGGATTAATATCAAGTATAGCAATGGGGGTGATTGATCCCATCAACGTTGCCGCAATGATGATACCTGCAGGCACTATTGTTCGTGGCGGCGATGTATTGGCTACAGCAAGTAAATTTGCCGTATCTAATGCGCTTGGTGGCGTTGCTTCAGAAGTGGCTCTATCTGCTACCCAAGAAACCAGAACGCTTGAAGAAAGCGCGCTGAACGTAACGTTTGACGCTATGTTAGGTGGCTTGCTTGGCTCGGCGGCTCAGTTGGTAAAAAACAGAGGGCAGATAGTCAGTAAGTTGAAAAACGATGTGTTAGGCGAACAGCGGACTGTACAACAAAATACTCCAGACAATACTAGCGTTGGTGCAATGGAAGTACCTGATACCACGTTAGAGCAGGAAGCATTGAAAGGGCCATCATTTATTAACAGAACAATGAATGTGAGCCCTGTTGGTCGCGTAGCTCAGTCACCATCAAAAACAGCACGGCAAATTAACCAGCAGCTTGCAGAGAATAATTTTACATTTACAAAAAATGAAGAGGGTATTGCATCGTTTACAGCGGTAGAAACCAAAGTAAGAGGCTACGAAACGCTTGTTTATAAGCAAGTTGAGTCAACCAAAGACTTTTATAAAACCTATCGTAAAATGGCTAAAGAGCGTGACGGTAGTCGATTAAGCCTATATGAATTTAGTGAGCAAGTTGGTGATGCTATGCGTAATGGTGATCGCCATGCAATACCAGAAGTTGCTGAAGCGGCAAGAGCTGTGCGACCTATTGTTGAGAAAACTAAGGATCGCATGGTTGAGCTTGGTATCCTGCGTGAGGGGGTAACTGTATCAACGGCAGAAAGCTATTTCCCACGCATTTATAAGTTCGATAAAATATTAAATGACCGAGCTGAGTTTCGAAACATTATTGCTGATTGGTTGCAGGAAATGAACCAGCGCACAGTGTATAAAGCTGAATCTAGTCTAGCTAAAGCAGATGCTGGCATAGAGCAGGCCAGAACATCCGCACCACAAGCAGAAAAGTTAAACGCTGAAATAAAAGAGGCTGAACGCTGGTCAGGTAAAAAACAGCTTTTAATGGATGAAATAGAAAAAAACCGCAAATTAGTTGCAGAAAAAGAAACTGTTTCAGCCGAAATTGAAAAGCGTAAAACTAAAAAACCAACTAAAAAGCTGGAACAATTAGAGCGTAAACTAGTTCGCATTGAAGAAGCTGAAAACAAACTGGCTTCTTATCAGCGATCTTTGGACATTCTAGACAAGCCGCGCCAGTTCAGAAACGAGTACCGCCAATTAACACGCAAAGCTAACTCGCTGACTCGCTATGATAATCGCCGCCATGCAGCATTGCGTAGAATGGAACCATTAGCACGTGAAGAGGTTGAGGTGGCGGCAGATGATATCATTAATAAAATTATAGGCGCACCATCTGGCATCGTACCCAGTGAGCTGATCCCTGACGGTTTAACAAAGCGTGCGGGTTTTACAAAGTCACGTACGTTAAATATTCCCGATGAGCGCATTAAAGACTTTTTAGAGTCAGATGTTAATTATGTAATGGAAAACTATGTCAGACAAGTTGCACCAGAAATAGAACTTACCGCGCAGTTCGGGCGTGTTGATATGGACGCACAAATCAAGGCCATTACCAATGATTACAATACGTTAATTTCTGAGGCTAAAACAGCAAAAGAACGTGGCAAGTTAGAAGCTAGAAGGGATGCTGATTTACGCGATATTCGCGCCATGCGTGACAGGTTATTAGGCACCTATGGCGCACCTAAAGATTCATCAAGTTTCTTTGTTAGAGCTGGTCGCATTGCTCGTAACGTTAATTTTTTACGTTTGCTTGGTGGTATGACAATTTCATCATTGCCAGATATGGCCAGACCGATCATGCAGCATGGTTTGCGTAGTGCATTAAAACCATTAGGTAAAATGTTAACTGATATTAGCGCAATGAAGATTGCCAAAGCTGACTTACGTGAAATGGGTATAGGGCTTGAATATGCATTATCTAGCCGTTCTAAAGTTATTGCTGACCTTAACGATCCCTACGCTCGCCGAACGTTTGTTGAACGTGGTTTAGAGTGGTCATCACAAAAGTTTGGTAATTTCACACTAATGAATCAATATACAGACACAATGAAGATGTGGACTGGTGTTGTAACGCAATCAAAGATACTCAGAGCTGCGCAAGAGGTTGCGGCTGGTAATGCATTAAGTAGCAAAGAAATTAAAAAGCTGGCGCATCTTGGCGTTGATAAAAACATGTTAGAGCGCATAGCTCAGCAATATTCAAAACACGGTGAAGATTTAGACGGAATGTTAACGGGTCACAGCCACTTGTGGGATGATCGTGTGGTACGTGAAACTTTCCAAGCGGCGGTACTGAAAGACGTTAGAACTACTGTAATCACACCCGGCATTGGTGATACGCCATTAATGATGAGTAGTGAACTTGGAAAGATTGTGATGCAGTTTAAAACTTTCTTTTTCGGTACTCACAATAGAGCGTTAGTATCTGGTATTCAGTCTGGTGATGCATCATTCTATTATGGTGCATTGTTACAAATTTCATTGGGCTCATTGGTCTATGTATTAAAATCAATGATGGCAGGGCGTGAAATTAATGCTGAACCTGCTAACCTTGTTAAAGAAGGTTTGGACTGGTCAGGCATGATGGGGTGGTTAGGTGAGCCTAATAACCTATTAGAAAACCTCAGTGGTGGCTCGTACGGGATGAGTGCCATGTTTGGTGGCCCACCAGCATCACGCTATCAAAGTCGTAACGGTATCGGGGCGTTATTAGGCCCTACATTTGACCTTGGCGGTGACATTCAAAATATTACTGCAGGTGTTATGAATGGTGAGTTTGACGATAGAGAAGTCAGATCGGTAAGAAAGCTGTTACCATTCCAGAATCTTTTCTATCTATCACCGTTACTTAATCAAGTAGAAAAGCAACTAAAATAGGAACAAATGATGAGTTTTTTTGGAAACACAAAAAAAGATTCCGAGAAACAAATTGCATCAGTAGCCATTTATCTTAATTCTATGGGGTTTAGAATGACTGAATTTGGTGAGGGAGTTGTAATTGCATTAAAAAAAAGTAGAAATACAGAGGGTGAAATTGCTTGCAGGTTTGCTTTGTTTTGTTTAGCTAAAGGTATAAAAAATGATTCATTACTAGATCATGCAGCTATCAATAGAATAGTAGCAAACATTAAGTTTTCATTATATCAGCTATTTAAGATTGGCGATCTAACTGAAAATCAAGTTAATGAAAAAATGAATATTTTAAGCTCTCTATCAGAAAGTGATGTGAATCAAAGTGTCCTAGGTTTGCTTCTGGCAGATAATGTAATGCTTCAGGGAGATATAGTTTTTAGAGTTAATAATGGCTAGTGCCATTTCGCGCATTATCATTTTTCTTTTTATGTTTATAAAACATATCAATTGAAAAAGCCCTGTTTATACAGGGCTTGGTTACGCTTACAGCAACTTACTAACTGTTGTATCAATATACTGCGCGTGGGTTTGAATGGTGTTAACAGCTTTAGCCATGTCCATCATGCAATCACGAACATGCATTAACACACGTTCGGCATCTTCCATATTGTGACCATCTTTCTTAAGCCACGCTACAAGCTGGTGGAGTACATCTTCTTTAGGGTTGTTGATGAAGTCCTCAAGAATGCGTGAACGAGGCTTACGGGTTTTAGGGAAGCTATATTCTGGTAGGGCATGACCTGCGGGAATAAACTCACCCTCATGGATAACTTTCTGTAATTCATCCACCAGCGCGATCAGTTCTGCTGTGCTGGCATTGTGTGGAATGCCTTTAGCTAATTGCTTTGTATCTCTGTACTTGGTGAAATAGTTGTCTTCCAGAATTTCAAAAACATCCCAAGCGCGATCGGTATCTAACATCTTGGCATGACGAGCCGCACCGCGCTCAGTCCATAGCATTAACGAGCGAACATTACGCGCTATTTTCACAGAAGGTCTTAAAGACATGCTGTGCTTAAACTCTCTAAGCTCAGCGCCTTCAAGTAAGAAAAAGTGTTTTCCAGAAATAAATCTACCTGAATTTCGGTTAAAGTTTTTACGAATATAGTCCGATTCAGTGCCATATAAATTAGCTAATGATTCAGTTGTAACCACAGGGCGATCGCTATAAACAATCGATGGAAGATGTGAAATGTGTGAGATAGAGATATCTAAATTTGTCATGGAGATTACCTTTGTAATTTGGTTAATCACCACTGCTGAGACCAATCAGGCTGGTGGTGAACTGTACGGAGTTGGTCTTACCGGCTACAAAGGGAACCGGCGCACCGTGAGGTGCCTCCGCACAGCTCACCATTGAATAGATGTAGCTGTGTTTCGCATACAAAAAAACCGCTCGCGCGGTGTATGCGCCTTCGTAGTTAGCAGGAGACCAATCCCGACACCAGATTTTGCTGGTGTATATTCACTATGGCGCAAAATTTAGAAGATGTAAATTACCAAATTGTTTATGTTCATGCAATAAATTAATAGAAAAGTTAAACAATCTGGGTATTTGGTTTTAGTTAAGTAATGTTTATTATTATAAAATTAAATATAAACAAGGAATGGTTACGATGGGTTATATAAAAAATTTTTTACAGAAATTCAAGCAGGTAAGTAAAAGTGAGACAGCTATCGGATTAGGGATTACAGTAGCTAAAGATACACTGACAGGCGGCACGGGCATTGGAGCGGTTGCTGATGCAGGAGAAGAAGCAGTCAAGTGGTTAGTTAATGCACACAGGGAATTCAGGCAAAAAAAAGAAACAGATAATCTTCAAGCTTTTATCAATGATACCATAAGTAGAGAAAAAGAGTTTGGGTTGGATTTCTCATTAGAGAATTTTGAAAAATTAATAAATAAAATTATACAAGAGGATAATGAAAGCAAATCAGGATATTATGTTAATTTAGCAATTAAGTTATCAAATAGGGTAGATATAAATACTAATGATAAAAATAATTATATAAGCTTACTAAGCCAATTATCATATGAAGAGCTAACTATAATTAGTCGATTTTATATATCTAATAAATACGACATTAAAGGTTATACTACTAAACAAGATCAAGAAAGAGATATACCATTTAATAAAAATAAATTTTTTCCTCTACACCTCAGTAAATTATCAGGACTAGGATTATTGAATGTTGGTAGTTCGTTTGCTCCTGATTCAATGGCGACTGAATTATTAATTGAATTCAGTGAATTAATTTTTGATGAAAATGAGCTAAAGGTAGGATTCATCAACGAGGTAGAAAAAGAAAGGTACGATGTTATTATTAATTCCGGTATAAATGTTGGTGATTGTTTTGATGTTTTAGAAGCTGAGCTTAAAGGAAAAGGCCTCGCTGTACATAGGTGTAATAGATTGATGCTGGATGAAAATAATTTAATAGCAGGCTTATATGTTAATGCTATTAAACACGATAATTACTACCATATTGGCTACTCTAAAAGCATTGAATTCGGTAAAATTTATGACTCAGCTAAGATATTAGGTTTTGAGAAAATATCTTTAAAAAACAATGATTTTGAGTTGCTTTTTTTGGCTGAAAAAATAGTACAAGAATTAAGAACGTAAACAAAAAACTATTTCGCAGAGATATTTTTGTACCTATACGATTGTGCACTATTATATAAAGGAAGCAAGGAGTAGTTATGAGTTCTAGTGATTTAGTAAAAAAAGAAGAAAAAAAAGCAAAAAAAAATAAAGTTATGGGGTGGGTCAATGGATTATCAAGTCTAGTTGGAGTAGATAAATTTGTCGATATATATGTAGAGCTGGAGCGTAGAGCAGATGAGGAAGACTTTCTTAGAGTCTTGAGGTTTTTCATAAATGAGGATAATGAAGTTGATAAGAAATTTTATAATGTATCAGGATTAGAATATGCAAATATTATCTTAAGCTCTTGCATTGATGATATGGATTCAGATAAGGAAATATATTATAAAAATTTATTATTAAATATAGTAGGTAAAGAATATACAGAAAAAAATAAAAAAAGCTTTGCATGTCTACTTAAAAGACTGACTGAATCAGATATTAAGTTAGCTCAATGTTATTATATATTGGCATCTCATGATATCATGTCATTTGAAAACAAAGAAAAACAAGTAAATTCTATTTCTGATTTTTTTGGTGACAAATTTTTAAAATTACATCAACGCACACTTGTACGTTATGGTCTTTTGAAGGAAAACAGATTACGCGGTGGTGAGGAGACTTATGTTATTGAAAATCTATTATGTGAAATTTGTGACTTGATCTTTAAAATAGAAGAGTTAGAGCCAAAGGTATTAGATTTAAAAGAAAAAATAAAATGCGATGTGGTTATTAATCATCAAGACATTAGTGTTGAATGGGGAGATAGTTTTAAGAGTGAGTTGTTATCTAAGCTAGAAATTGAAGGTTTTAATGCACACCTTGTAAATAATGAAAACAAATTTAATTACACTCCTGAGTATGAAATTATTTTATCTGAAAAAGAATTTGCATTTTTGAACCCAGCTGAGCGTAGTTATAATTTAAAACTACAAAAGTATCCATGCGATGAAAAGCCTCTTTATTATAACTCATCTGCTTTCTTTGAAGTAGAATATCCTAAATTAGTGTCTGTTTTATCAGGTAATCTATCATCGAGGGTGCACGAATGAATAAGACGGAAAAAAATAAAGCATTAATAAAACTAATAAAGGATGTTGTCATTGAGAGTGGAACTAAAATTGTTGAAACTGTTCCAGTAATAGGACCTGCTGCCGGAGTGATTAAAGGGTTGGTAGAAAATACAAAAAATTTATATGACGCTATAAATAAACAGAAATTGTATGATTTCTACATGGGGATCTATGAGTTAGATGATAGTAAAGATAAATTTATTACAAATGATAATCTAGCTTTTGTTATTAAAAAATTACTACAAGATGATGATGAAAGAAAAACAAAATATTATTCTAGGTTGGTTGTAAATGTGTCGTCATCAAAATATGATAATGATACAAGAAAGCATTTAATTCTTACGCTAAGTAACTTGTCAACGCCAGCAATAAACACCCTTAGAAAGTTCTATATTAATAATAAATATGAATTAGAGCCTTTAGGTAATGTGAATAGACAGCTAAGTAAACTAAGCCACACAAGCAATGGTCTGGAATTAAGTGCACTTAGCTTATTACAAAATAACGGACTTATATTTAAAGACAACTCGAATAGTTCAATATCACTAAACTATGAAGTTACTAATCTATTGATAGAGTTAGCTGAAAATATTTTTGATGTTTCAGATTTACACCCTACATCCATAGGCGATAAGTTACCAAAAACTGTAGATTGTTATGTAACTTCTTGTTTTTGTAATGATATGGAAAAAGAAGAGTATCTATCTGAGATTAAAAATTCGATTTATGCTAATAACAAAATTCATGAAAAAGAAAAGCTATCAAGTATGTTTATTGAAAAGCATGAAAAACTAATTAATTGCATTAAAAATGAATTAATAAAACAAGGATTATCTTTTAAGATAGGTCCACCAGAGGGCTTTTCAAATATAAAAAATAACTGCAAGATTTTTATTAATATAATAGATACTAGAAGTGATTATTTGAACTTTAATTCAAAATATAACATAAAGATGAATAACAAAAATACTCTAAATATAAAGGTTTATGATAACTTAAGACCTAATGAACAAATAAACTCTAGAAAAATGAAATATATATCTTGTGCTAACTCTAATGGTTTTGATGAGGTTACACAAATGATAGATAGACTTATAAATACTAACATAGAATAGCGACATAAAAGCACCTCCGCATAGGTGCTTTAATTTATCTTAAATGATTACTTGTTTAACTCGTTGGCGATGTATTCAATATGCGTTTTGATGTTCTCTTTAACCTTCAAACTCAGATTTATGTAATTCATCATTGCTGTAATTTCAATGAGCGCCGCGCTCACGTCACATCCTTCACTATCAAGTTTTCTTAGTAGCTCTTCTACGTTCGACTTACTCATCAACTCCTTTATTCCAGTTTCGGTATTAACTTTTTCTGCATAGTTATCGGGTGCTGGAAAATTAATTATATCTTTCATATTAACTACCTATGTGATTTAAGGAGCTTGTACAGTAACTGAAAAATCATTATCAATGTTTATCTTTTTATGTTTAAAAATAAACAATATTCCGTTAATGAGTTTTAATGGCTATCATACACCAACGTAACCGAGTGGAGAATAGTCATGACTGTTTCAACTGAAATCAGCAGTAATGAATATACAGGAAACGGTGTAACAACCGATTTTGATTATAAGTTCAGGATATTTAAGGCGAATCAATTAAGTGTTATCACGTCAGATGCTGACGGGGATAATGTTGTAACCTTGCGTTTAGGCACTGACTACACCGTAACAGGCGCTAACAAGTCGGCTGGTGGAAAGGTAATCTTAACTAGACCACTTGCCAACGGGCACAAAATTAGCATTGCCCGTGATATTCCAATCACACAAGAAACCTCATTCCGCAATCAAAGTAAGTTCTTTGCTGAAACGCACGAGGATGCATTTGATTACCTGACAATGATTATCCAGCGCATTTGGGGAAGCCTTGGATCGCTATACCTAAAGCGCCCAAATATTCTAGCTAACTGGTTCGATGCTAAAGGCTATCGTATTGCTAACCTAGGAAAGCCTAAACGTGATACTGATGCGGTTGATTTAGGCACATTGAAGGATGAGATTGAAGGGGTTAACAGCACGATACTGAAAAAAGAAAAGCGTACGTTGCGTGTTGATGATATGGATGTATTGGCATTCCCAAAAGTAAGTGAGCGAAGAAATAAGCAGATAGGGTTCGATCATAACGGAATCCCTACGTTATTAGACCCAGCTGAAACTGGGGTTTTAGGATATGAATTTATTGACTCATTTGAGTTGGGGGCGTTAATCACTAGCAGGTACCAAGCGCTGTTTTTTGAACATCAAGGAGAATATTATCGCTGGGATGGGGCTTTGCCAAAGCCAGTTCCAGAAGGCTCAACACCACAATTGGCAGGTGGAATTGGCGCAGGAGCGTGGATTAGTGTTGGTTATCCTAGTTTAAAATGGGTATTAGAAGATATCCAGTCAGTAATATTGGCAGCCCCGTTTGTTGGAACTTCAATAAAAATAGCATCAAGAGGGTACGCACTTTTTAAAGTGAAAAATGGCACGTCTAAATACCCATTAGTCAACCCTAAAATTAACGCAGATACTTACTTAGAGTTGCAAGCTGAAAATGGTGAAATCACTACAACAGGCGCAGGAGCTACAGATTACGACGATACATTTATATTAGATCAAGCGATGAAGCATGGGAAAGAAATAAATGCGACAGTGAAAATTGATTGTAGAATGACACTGAGAACGCCGCGTGACGAACACACCTACATTCGACTCCCGACTGATTTCACCATCTACAACCCGAATCCACGTGTTAATAGAACTTCGCTGCGCCCTCAGCGTGGAGTTGTGCGTGATGCCGCGTTATGTTTAGAGACATTTCAAGGTCTTCAAGGCCCTGAGCCCGACATGTGTTCAGGGACAGTATGTACCGATGTATACCTTACAATGGACAGCACTGATGGCGGAGAGATTAAAGTCGGTCATTGTCTCATAGGTGGAATGTTCAGAACAGTGTTTACCCGGCCTTACGCATCCGGTTTTACTCGGCATAATATTTTGATTTGCCGGACATGGTATTCAACCTATAACGGACTGTTTGGACGGGCAGGAAAAGGTAGTGGTGTGACTATCGGTAAGCACCCAGACATAAATCAATCGTGGGATGGTGCTGTCAATGGAATATACATTGATGAAGCTTGGGGTCATACAAACGGGCAGTCGGAAACGTGGGTTGAAGATACTAATGAAGATATAGGGTATGGGGTTGGGTTTTATGGTGAAATGTTCTCTGTCCATATCGGGAAAGTTATAGGTGAGCTAAACAAAGGCTCTGGCTATCAGAATAAAATGAAATACGGAAGCCTAAAGATAGACAGTATGTATCTTGAAGCTAATGCAGGAATAGACTACTACTGTGCAGTTACTAATTCAGCTGGAATTTCATGGCAGACACCAGATGTATTCCTCTCTCAACGAGGTAAGGTTAAAGTTAAGCCAGACAGCAACACATTCGCATCGCTAATAGGCTTTCCATTCTCCATTGACTCATCGAATTCATTTAATTTTACAGGCGTCAGTGGTAGTCGTGTGAGGTTATCAAAAGAATCAGCTTATGCAGCAAAAACAGCTATAGCCAAGACGTTGTCTGAGAACTTCAGCACTATGTCATCTGTTGAAAGTTCACTGAATACGTTTAGTGTGCAGTGCAGGGGATTAAACCCCGTGCAGTCTCTTGAATTTGCAAACAACTGTGAATTAGTTTTTATACCTTATGTTACAACCACTAGCACTGGAACGTATGTATTTCAGATAACCCGTAACGGTATAGATCAAGGCACTTCGGTTTCCAAGAGCGGGCCATTTAAAGCATATGAGTCAGTTGTACTAACATCATGGTCAGGTTCATACAATGCACTTTATTCATTTAAAGTTATTCAAGAATACAACCAGCAATGCGCTGGAATGTTTGTTCTTAGGGCAAGACATCTGTAATAAGAAAAATTTCCGCATTGCCGGTTAGTTTTTTATGGTTTTTTGTTTATCTTTTCATGCTGTAGTATCATGGTTATTTCTCAACCTGGTGCTACACATGAATGAAAATGCCGCAACGGTTACAGGCTTAAGCCTTGCATCCTTTCTAGGTTACTTTTCAGGATTGCCCCCTGAGGTTGTTATGGGGGCTATTCTTGGCGCTATTTACTTTACTACAGCAGCAACAGAATTCTCTTTCGCTATCCGTTCAGTATTTGCAATTCTCAGTCTCGGGGCTGGCTTACTATTCTTTAGTCCTTTCGCTACCATCTTTGTTTCAATGACCGGGTTGATTGGTGTTAAACCAGACGCCTATAACATTGATAGCCTAGACGCTCTTGGGGCTTTCGTGGCCTCGCTTCTCTCTGTAAAACTCAGTATCAAACTGTACAAGAAAGCTGATATTCCGAAAGGAGGTAACGGCCATGACGTACGATAAATTCATGCTTGTCACTAATGCCTTTGTTTGTTTGGTTATGTTCTTGCGTGGTCTTTACTTTGTGAGGGACGGTAAAGGCTATAGTAAGCTTGGTGGTTGGCTGGCTTATGCATTTCTCGGATACTCAATATCGGTACCAGTCTACTCCTATCTCGATCCTAGCTATCAAGCAGGATTTCAGAACTTAATTCCAAATACTTTCCTTTGTGCTGCGCTGTTTGCTAAGCGCGGCAATGTCATGCAGTTAATTAAAAAAGTGGGGTGATCCTAATGTCCATGGTAGATAAACAAAATAGATTTACTGGAATGGTGGCTAAGTTAATTATCTTTGCTCAGGCGAATGGCTACCAGTTAACTTTTGGTGAAGCATACCGAACGAAAGAACAGGCAGCATTAAATGAAAAGGCAGGTAAAGGTATTAGTAAAAGCCTGCATACAGAGCGCCTAGCAGTTGATTTTAATTTATTTAAAGACGGTAAGTGGTTAACTGCTTCGAGTGATCATAAGCCACTTGGTGAATACTGGGAATCAATTGGCGGTAGCTGGGGCGGTCGTTTTAATGACGGAAACCACTATTCATTGGAACATAACGGGGTTCGCTAATGAAACAAGTAGCCATTGCATTAATTGCGCTGGCTATCTCATTTGCCGCTGGTTTTATGACTAGCGGCATTTTTTCTGATAACCAGCAAATGACAAAACAGATTGCTGGGCAACATGAAAATGAGAAAGACCTAGCGTTTAACATCGACCAGCGCAAGCGGGAAGACGAAGAGCAACAAAATAGGGTGGTGATATACAATGAACAAAAAGAACGTGCTACGATGCGCACAGACGATTTGCTTAAGCGTGTTCTTAATCACTTTGACAGCGTGCAACTCGAAACCAGTGCCACGGAAACAAAAACTGATGGTACCATTGACGCCGATACCTGCCGAACTGAGAGAGCAAAGGCCAGTGAACTTTCTCGACAATTACGAAGAACACTTGAAGTCTATGGGCGTGAGTCTAATCGTGCCGATGAAAACACAAGGGCCCTTAATTTATGCATTACCGACTTAGCAGCAAAAGAAAAACTACTCGAATCGTATCGATAGATTGCTGTACAAATATTGTTCACTTTTCATTATGACGGTATTGGTGACGGTATCATAACCCACTAGGTTAATTCTGATTTATATAAATCAATAGGTTACGATTGGTGTAAACAATTGAGTGGGAATAATATAGCTATTGTTGATAACAGTTTTTAGTTATCGATAAATCCAAAGGCATCAGTTAGTTACTGGTGCCTTTTTGTTTTTTGGTGACGAGTAGGTCATTTTACTTTGGTTAAGTGATGATCACTTTATTGATTATATGCTTATAGGTGGAACTGGAATGAAAAAAGTAACAATGGTTATAATAGATGCTCTTAGATTTTTAGGTAACCTAAAAATCACTTCAATAGAGTACTCGTAAATACTATATCTGTGCTTCAATGACGTCTATCGTAACGGTAATAAAATGGATATTAGGTCAATATATACTTATCGATGAGGGATAATAAATATCACCTAAAGTGGTATTTTTGAAGCCATGCTGTAGCAATAATAAATTTTTACCTGATTACGAATTTTAAAACTTTTATAAAATGATGAGAGATAATTTTAATGAGGGGAAAGTAGGGCTTACTGATATATTAAATTCAGTTAGATATTTAATGCATGATTGAGCAACAGGATTATAAAGTAAAAGCAATCCGTCTATAACGGATGCTTTTACTTTACGCTAGGGATAATAATTTTAGAATTGATACACTAACCCTAAGCCAAGCACGTTATCGGTATTCACTTTGTAATGGTCAGTAAAATCATTATCGTTTAACAAGTTGATTTTATAATCGATAACAGCACTCAAATTTTTATTAAAGTCATAAGCTGAGCCGATGGCAATATAATTCACTAATTCTTTATCCCCAAAGTTGCCTAAGTTTTTACCTTTGGAATAGTTATAGCCAATTGATGGGGTTAGACCGAAGTCAAAAGAATATAAGGCAACCACTTCAAGATTCTGAGTTTTATTTGCTATTGACTCCATATCATCATTACCAAAACGGCTCATATTAAGTGTTTGGCCATACATGACGGCGAGATAGAGGTCTTCGTATTCAAATTTCCCTCCTACGTTCCATGCTTCGGCGCGTTTACCCGTTGCACTACTGGTTGTGGCATCTTTTTGTTTTGGTGTGCGGGAAGATGAGGAGTAACCACCGCCAAGGGAAATACCATAACCTAACTCATAAGCAGTCGATAAGCCAAAACCATCGCCGTTATCGGTTAATTCATCTCCGGATGATAGGTTTTTTTCACCATTTTTACCTTGATATTGTAGTGCGAAGCTTAAACCGTCAATGTAACCAAAAGCATTATTATTGCGATAAGTGAGTAAATTGCGGTTACGGCTTAGCATGTAATTATCTTCTTGATCCATCGTATCCGCTCCCCAGAGTGGTAATACGTCTGTCCAAGCATTGGTATCATAAATAACACCATAATTGCGGCCATAATCAAGGGAGCCGTAATCTGCAAATTTTAAGCCTGCATAAGCTAAACGATTGCTATTTTCTTCAGTTGATTCCGATTGGTTAGTTTTCGTTTCCCATTCAAAACGCCCAAAGCCAATGAGCTGGTCGGTGATTTGCGAATCACCTTTTAGCCCTAGTCTGACACGTGAGTCGTCACCATCTTCGCCACTACGGCTTTTGGCAATATGATGGCGGACATCAATTTGTCCGTATACATCAAGTTTATTACCATCTTTATTGTACATTTCAGCGGAGTTAGCAACATTGACAGTAAGTAGTGTTGGAATAATGAGTGTGAGTAATTTGTACTTCATAACATAGCCTTATGGATTGAGTGATATTTAGTAAAAATTCCTAATTGATAGTTATTATCATTTAAGCATGTTAATTCGCCAAATAAAAAGTGTAACAAAAGTAAATGTTAGTGAAATTATTGCCATAACCTATTAAATAATAAAAATAATTTGATTTACGATGATTTCAACCAAATGTTTTATTTCTAAAAAAGAAAAATTAACTCGAAAAAGATATTTTTTCTTTTTATGCAAAAAAAGTGAATTATTACTTGTTCGGGGTATGAAGGTTGGTATTATTTAAAACCGATACATATTTTGTCTATTTCCACCTAGAATTATAAAAATAATGTCTTGGTAAAAATCACTAGAGATAAGGAACAACACGTGGCTTTTCGTTTGAAGTATCTGGCATTACTCCCTTTACTGGTTGCTGCAACAGCTTGTCAACAGCCAAACAATATCACAACACCGGTAGAAACATATGCGACACAAAACCAACCGGTGGTGGTTAATAACGCATGGATTGAAATATCTCGCAGCGCATTAGATTTTAATATTAAGAAAGTACAAAACCTACTAGGAGATAAATCTTCGCTGTGTGCCGTTTTGAAAGGAGATGCATATGGGCATGACCTTTCTTTAGTTACACCAATAATGATTGAAAATAATGTGCAATGCATTGGGGTAACAAATAATCAAGAGCTTAAGACCGTGAGAGATTTAGGTTTTAAAGGCCGATTAATTCGAGTGAGAAGTGCGACAGAGCAAGAAATGGCTCAGGCTACACAATATGAAACGGAAGAGTTAATCGGTAATTTAGAAATGGCGCAGCGCTTAAATGCGATTGCGAAAAAGCAGAATAAAGTGATTCCTATTCATCTGGCACTGAACTCAGCCGGGATGTCGCGCAACGGTTTAGAGGTGAGTACACTTGCTGGCCTTAATGAAGCTAAGCTGATTTCACAATTACCTCAGTTAAAAATCGTCGGTATTATGTCTCATTATCCAGAAGAGGATGAAACTCAGATCCGTAAGGACCTCAAAAAATTCAAGAAAGAATCTCAACAAGTATTGAATACGACAGGGCTAAAGCGTGAAGACATTACATTACATGTCGCGAATACTTATGCAACTATTACGGTACCTGAATCATGGTTGGATATGGTACGTGTCGGTGGCATTTTCTACGGCGATACCGTTGCGACAAATGACTATAAACGCGTGATGACACTGAAATCGAGCATTGCCTCTGTGAATCATTATCCAAAGGGAAATACGGTGGGTTATGATAGAACGTATACCTTGAAACGTGATTCTGTATTAGCAAATATCCCTGTAGGTTATGCGGATGGCTATCGCCGTGTATTTAGCAATGCGGGACATGCATTAATTAATGGCCAAACAGTTCCTGTTTTAGGAAAAACATCAATGAATACAGTCATGGTTGATGTTACTGATTTAAAAAACGTTAGCCCAGGAGATGAAGTTGTATTTTTTGGTAAACAAGGTAATGCTGAAATTACTGCCGAAGAGGTTGAGGATATCAGTGGTGCATTATTTACCGAAATGTCAATTTTGTGGGGAGCGACTAATAAACGTATCTTAGTTGATTAAGTTAATTTTTAATTCTGTGTATTTTAACCCGCAATAATCGCGGGTTTTTTTATCCTGAAAGTTTCTTAGGATATTATCTAATATATTGCAATATGTTGATAAAATGCTGTTTAGGTGAATGACTATCGAAACTTTTAAATTGATATGTTAGCTTGGTTGAATCTTTCCTGAGCAGGTAGGCTCGGAAGGCAAGTAGAAAAAATAGAAGGATATCATTTATGTATCAAGTTGATTTACATGCGCATACTATTGCCAGCACCCATGCTTATAGTACAGTTAATGAATATTTCGCTGAGGCCGCAAGCCGTGGTGTCAAACTATTTGCGATTACCGACCACGGGCCTGAAATGCAAGATGCTCCACATGAGTGGCATTTTGGTAATATGCCTATCTTGCCGAGAATTGTTGATGGTGTTGGTTTATTGTACGGTATTGAAGCAAATATAAAGAACAAGTTGGGTGAGACAGACTGCAATGAAAAGATCGCTCGTCATTTAGATATTATTTTAGCTGGTTTTCATGAACCGGTTCTTGAGCCCCAAAGTTTAGCTGATAATACAGAAGCTATGATTGCCACGATCCGTAGTGGTAAAGTGCAAATAATTACCCATCCAGGCAACCCTAAATATCCTATTGATATCAAAGCAGTAGCGCAAGCCGCGAAAGAGTGTAATGTTGCTTTGGAAATGAATAACTCTTCATTCCTACATTCAAGAGCGGGTAGTCAACAGAATTGCTTAGAAATCGCTAAGGCAGTTAAAGAAACTGGCGGGTGGGTTGCATTAGGTTCAGACTCACATTTTGCCGGGTATCTCGGCCGTTTTGATCGCGTAGTTGACATGTTGGAATCAATTAGTTTTCCACAATCACAAATTTTAAATGTTTCTCCACGTCGTGTATTGGACTTTTTAGAGTCCCATGGGCGTAAGCCTATTGCCGAATTTGCTGATTTTTAGTTGTTATTCAAAACTGCATTCACAAATACAGTTAGCCTAAAATACAGTCAATATTAAATAGAATAAAGCCACAGAATAGCTTAGTGGCTTTTAACTCCAATTAAATTGAAAGTTATATTTCAATTTCCATTTGAACACAATCTAACTCGACTTGTGCGAGACAAGAGTAGTAGCTAGCATGTTTAATCGAAGTAAAACCATGTTTCTGATAAAAGCGTTCAGCATTTGGTGATGAATCTAATACCAATTTTTTAATATTTCGCTTTTTGGCTTCAGCTTTAATGGCATCTAATATTAAGCTAGCAGCTCCACAGCCAGTGTATTGTGGTAAGGTAAATATGGCATCAACACTGTTAGCCTCTAAATTAAGATAACCAGTTGCAACGGGCTCATCATTGTTATTTACCGCGACAAAGAATGGGTTATTCCTCACAATGTGTATATAACTTACCGGCATTTCATCAGGTGTCCAGGCACGGATCGTTTTTGCATCAAAACTCGTTGTGCAACCATGGCGAATGGCTTGGTTACGTATAGACCAAAGAAGTTCGGCTTCATCGGGGGTTGCTAACCTAATTTTTATCATGAGACACCCGCTAATGTTTTTTTTTATTACTTTTAGAGAACAAAAAATACAGTTAAAAAGCAAGATATATAACAGAAAGAAAACTAATTTGAATATGGTATACTCCCCCTTATTTTTAAATCAGTGACTGCTATGAATTATCAATGTCCTCTCTGTTTTACACCACTAAATCTTGCTAATAACAGTTATCGTTGTGCAGAAAATCATCAGTTCGATTGTGCAAAAGAAGGCTATGTTAACTTGTTACCTGTACAGCATAAACGTTCTAAAGACCCCGGTGATAATGCTGAAATGATGCAAGCGCGTAGGCAATTTCTTGATGCAGGGCATTACCACCCTATGCGTGGAAAGGTGGCAGAAAAACTTATTCAGTTTATTCCATCATCTTGTACTAGCCTGCTGGATATTGGGTGCGGAGAAGGGTATTACACAGACTATTTTTCACGAGAACTTGCAAAACATTTTGAAAAATATACAGTTTTAGGCCTAGATGTTTCGAAGGCTGCGATTCGTTATGCGGCGAAACGCTATAAATCCGTTCGTTTTTGCGTTGGTACAAGTCATCGCTTGCCATTTTCTGATAACAGCTTGGGGGGAATTGTACGAATTTACGCACCCTGCAAGGCACAAGAATTAAGTCGTGTATTAGTTTCTAAAGGTATGTTAATAACCGTTACGCCTGCGGCGGAACATCTGCAAGAATTAAAAGCGTTAATCTACGATGAGGTTAAGTTACACCCAGCGAAAGATGAAGATCTGCCAAATTTTTCGTTAATAGATAGTTGCCAACTAAATTATAAGATGGCGCTGACTGGGCAAGAAGCTTATGAATTATTGATGATGACACCATTTGCTTGGCGTGCATCAGAACAGGTTAAAGAGGATTTACAGAAAGCAGAGGTGAAAGAATATACGGCTGATTTTTTAATTCGTGTTTATCAATCTAATGCAGAGTAGAGCTATTGCCCCCATATAGGGGGCACAAAAACTAATGGGCATACATAAATAATTCAAGGTGCTCAAATAAGATATTAAAACCAATACCTATTAGTACCAATCCACCGATAATTTCTGCTTTTTTTCCGAGTAATGGGCCTACATAACGGCCAATCATCATACCGATAGTGGCCATGATCATTGTCATTAAGCCAATAGTCATTGCAGTATGAACGATATCTACTTGTAAGAATGCTAAGCCTAAGCCGATGGCCATCGCATCAAGGCTGGTGGCTATTGCAGAAAAAATCAGGCTTGTTGAGCTATGACTAGAAGGTTTAGAACAGCATTCTTCATCTTTTGTTTTAATGCTCTGCCAGATCATCCTAGCACCTAAAACAAATAATAAACCAAATGCAATCCAATGATCCCAGCGGATAACATATTGGCTGGCTAAAATACCGATGCCCCAACCAATAATGGGGGTAATGGCTTCAATAAAACCAAAGATAAAACCAGTACGGAGAATTTCTCTAAAGCGGGGTTTATGAAGCACTGCACCTTTACAAATAGCAACAGCGAAGGCGTCCATTGACAGGGCAAGGGCTAAGATAAGGGTAGCATAGAAACTCATAACAGAACCTCGGTTGGGTGATTCCATATACACATAAATTACCCCCAACCAAAAGGCTTATTTATGTGTCTATGGTCTTGCCAACCGAATTTTGGTGTCCGCACCACGTTTGAAACCAAACGAGTATGTTGATACGGACTTTCTGGTATTATATATGAAACCAGAACAGGCTACTCCCCAATGACGTGGAAAGAAAGATACCATAATTTATATTAAAGGCAACACTTAATTAATTGTGGATATTAAACGGTAGTGAGAATTATTATCAACAAGGTTATTGGTAAAAACAAGGTTAATTAAATTAATAATTAACCTTGTTTTTAGTGACAATATAAAATTTATTTACTTATGATTAATAAGGAATTCATAAATTCGTTGTAAATCATCAAGATGTGAAACTTGGATGTTAATTTTCTTTTTTTCTAAACCTATTATTAATACACCGTCTTCGGATAAGTTCATTGTTTTTATTCTGTCATATAATATAAAGGCATTGGCAAAATAAAAACCAGTTTGTTTAAAGAATAGCTTTGGTGTTCTTATAAATGCCAAATAAATTGACATGAAAATAGTAATCAATAATAAGTAAGTGGTTAATAAATTACCATGGCGTACAATATTTGTATAAATAACGATACAAATTAGAACAATAAAAATAATAGCATCTGCTCGATGTTTTCTTTTTAGATTAATTTTTAATAAGGTTTTACCCTTTAACAAATGCTGAATGAATTCATCATAAATCGCATAAACAAGCATGATCAAAATGATTATAGCAAGAATGGCATCATTGAAGGTCATTTGTGAGCCCTTGGATAAGTAAACATAATGCAGAGCTTAAAATTAAAAAAGGGAGGCTGCAACCTCCCAATTCAAATAATGATGGAAAATTATGGCGCCAAGAAGTTCAGCCAAGCACCAAGGATACCCAAGCCAAAGAAGCCGATAATAATCCACAACGCGTTGACTTTACGACGCAACAGCCACATGCAGGCGAAGGTTAGCAATAGCGGGACTAAGCCCGGCATGAGTTGATCAAGGATCATTTGGACCGTGGTAATATCTTCAGTGCCCGTTGTTGGGTTTTTGATCCGTGAAACTTCAAGTGGGATATTGACATGTGTCCATTTGTTTACTAATGCCCCCATGACAAACAAACCGAGAATGGATGCTCCTTCGGTGAGCTTTTGTAGGAAACCGCCACCAATATCTTGAACAATATCAATCCCTTTTTTGTAGCCATATGAAACACCATAGTAAAGGGTTAATAAACGTACAAGGTTAAACAAAACAAAGAACAGTAGAGGGCCAAGTAAGCTACCTGTCATTGCGATACCGGCACCGAGAGCCGCAAATACAGGGCGAACAGTTCCCCAGAAAATTGGGTCACCAACACCGGCTAATGGCCCCATTAGACCGACTTTGATACCATTTATTGCACCGTCATCAATGTCTGCACCATTGGCACGTTGCTCTTCCATTGCCATTGTGACACCCAGAACAGGCGCTGCAACATATGGATGGGTATTGAAGAACTCAAGATGGCGTTTAATTGCTTGTTTCCTATCATCATTATTTTCTGGATAAAGACGACGAATAACCGGAACCATTGAATAGCAGAAGCCTAGGGCTTGCATACGTTCAAAGTTC
The DNA here is from genome assembly GCF_028479245.1 of Providencia sp. PROV223. Taxonomy (NCBI): domain Bacteria; kingdom Pseudomonadati; phylum Pseudomonadota; class Gammaproteobacteria; order Enterobacterales; family Morganellaceae; genus Providencia; species Providencia sp. PROV223. The sequence continues at coordinate 105,215 of NZ_JAMPNG010000005.1, read as the reverse complement.
CAAGAACCTTGCAATAGGTTAGACCGTAAGAATACGCCGCGAATATCGCTTTGTGTAAGCTTTTTAGCTGTCGGTTTTGTGATATCTACCATTATACGTTCCTCCTAGTCTAGCTCATTATCAAGGTTGTTATTGCTACTATTTCCTTGGGTAACAACAGTTTGTGATTTATTGTATTTTGGACTGAGTTGGATATATAAAATAGCCATCACAGTACCGATTACCCCAAGTGCAACTAGGTTGAAGTCAGTAAATGCCGCGGTAACAAAACCTAAGTAGAAGAATGGCATTAAGTAGCCTGCGCGCATCATATTGATGACCATCGCATAACCGACAACGACAATCATACCACCCGCAATATTAAGACCATCAGTAACAACTTGTGGGATAGAATCCAACATTTGTTGTACTTCTGATGTACCAACCGAAATGGCAACAATCAACGCGGGTATTGCGATACGCATCGCTTGCAGTAGTAATGCAGATATATGAATAAAGCCAATAGCCGTTAAATTGCCATTGAGGGCGGCTTTATCGGCAGCATGTTGGAATGCAACTGTCACAGTACGAACGATAATGGTTAATACTTGACCGGCTGCTGCAAGTGGGATGGCAATGGCAATACCTGCACCAATACTTTGACCACCGGCAATGACGAGGATAGTTGAAATAATCGAGGCTAAAGCGGCATCAGGTGCAACAGCAGCACCGATATTCATCCACCCAAGTGCGATCATTTCTAATGTACCACCGATGATGATACCCGTTTTCATATCTCCCAGAACGATACCTATAAGTGTACAAGCAATGAGAGGACGGTGAAATTGGAATTCATCAAGGATTGATCCCATCCCCGCGATACACGCGACGATAAAGACCATTACTATTTGAACAACGGTAAGTTCCATTGTTTAATCTCCTGTAACCAAAAGTTTTAAAATCTGTTTTGAGTAATGGATTAAAATCAATATAAAAATTGCGATAGAAATTATTTTTTGAGCTTATTAATCAAGTCCATCATGTAAACTTTGCTATCTGATGAAACTTTCCTGACTTCAAGTTCAATATTTTTGTCGTTCAAATAGTTAAATGCATCAATGTCTTCTTGGTTGATAGAAACGGCATTTGTAACCATGGTTTTCCCATCATGGTATGCCATGCCACCAATATTCACGGATTTCACGTCAACGCCTTCTTCGACGATACGTTTAACATCAGTTGGGTTAGTGAAAAGCAACATAACACGCTCACCGGCATATTTCGGGTTGTTATAAACGCGAATACATTTAGCCACATCGACAACATGCGCGGTGACACCTGGTGGTGCGACTTGTTTCAGCAATGTTGAGCGAACTTGGTCTTTAGCCACGTCATCACTGACCACAATAATGCGTTTAACTTGAGTTTCTTTCGTCCAGCGTGTTGCGACTTGTCCATGAATTAATCTGTCATCCACACGGGCAAGTGCGATCACCATATGTTCGCCAGGGCCAGCTTTCACTGGTGTTGGGGCAGGGGTACTGGCTGCTACAGGAGCGGGTTCTACTTCTACTTCAGCTTCTTTGAATTTAAATGAACGAACCCCCCCGCGTCCTGTTTCAAGTGCGACAGTGATTAGCTCATTCATAGATGGATCATCATCACGGCACATGAAGGTTTCAACTAACATTGGAACATTCACGCCTGTGATAATGTCATAATTACTATTTTCATTAACAATGCGACTAGCGGCGTTAAATGGACTGCCTCCCCATGTATCAACAAGGAATAAGACACCCTTTGATGTATCTAAATCAGTTAGCTTTTGGGTGTACTTATCAAATAGGGTGTCTGCGTTTTCCCCAGGGATAAAATCAATAAACGACACATTTTCTTGTTCGCCTATTAACATCTCGGTTGTTCGAAGAAGCTGCTCTGCAGCGACTCCGTGTGTACCAATCATAATAGCTATACTCACTATTTTTCCCTCATAGATAGATAAAACAAAATATCATCTGTTGATAAAATGGACACTTAAGTTAGACTCCTTTTTATCAGTTTCCCCTGTAAGATAATTTTAGCTGAATAATTACAAACGTCTCATAATATTCATGAGCTAACTCATGGTGTTGTTAGTATCAATTACATTATTAGCATATCATCTCGTGTTATCCTAAAAACTTGTTTCGCGTCAGAAAAATAAGAATACATCTAAAAAATGATATTAAATTGCAGTTAGTTGCTGTTTATTTTTATTTGAAAAAATCAATAAACTAAGAATTTATCATTTATTGGTATATAGTTTTGTTATCGGTAACAAAAATAGCCAAAAAAATAGTGTAATATTGATTTTTAGAGTGAAAAATAACCAAATTTCAATGGGGAACGGTTGTCTCTCCGTCATGTCAAAACAGTCTTTAGCACAAAATAGTATGAATTTTGTTTTGATGTGGTTTGTTGAGTATAAGAAAATTGAGTTAATTCAATGAAAAAACTGTGGGTAATTGATTAGTTGAATTGGACTATATGGGAAGAGAAGCATAGCAAAAATAGAAAAAACTTTTTAATGCATGCTAAAAAAGCACCCTCAAAATCCTGTTTAAAGTGATAACAGAATAGAAAAGGGTGCTTAAGGATTAAAAATTAGTCACATTGTACTTTGATGGCTAACCCGCCTCGGGATGTCTCACGATATTTTGCATTCATGTCTTTCCCTGTTTCGTACATAGTTTCAATGACTTTATCAAGTGAAACTCGTGGTTCGCTTGTTCTACGTAGAGCCATACGTGTGGCATTCACTGCTTTAACAGAGGCGATTGCATTTCGTTCAATGCAAGGAACTTGAACTTGGCCAGCGACAGGGTCACAAGTTAAACCTAAATTGTGCTCCATGCCGATTTCAGCAGCAATACACACTTGCTCAGGGCTACCACCGAATAATTCGGCCAGGCCAGCCGCGGCCATCGAACATGCCACACCGACTTCACCTTGGCAGCCAACTTCAGCACCTGAAATGGACGCATTCATTTTGTATAAAATACCAATAGCGCCTGAAGCTAAGAAATAGCGCATATATAACTCAGGCGTTACAGGTTCTATACAATGGTTATAGTAAGCTAATACGGCAGGGACGATACCACATGCACCGTTAGTCGGGGCTGTGACAACGCGACCACCTGCAGCATTTTCCTCATTCACGGCTAAGGCATACATATTGATCAGGTCAACCACATTCATTGGGTCATTAGATAGCTTACTTGTTGAGGTCACCATTCGGTTAAGTGCCGGTGCACGACGAGGTACTCGTAATGGGCCCGGTAAAACACCTTCGGTGTTTAAACCACGCTCGATACAGGCTTGCATGGTATGCCATACATCAGCAAAATAGGCTTCAATTTCTTCTTTGGTATGAAGGTCTAACTCGTTTTTCATCATTAAGCTAGAAATAGAAAGACCGGATTTTTTGCAATTTAATAGTAGCTCTTCCGCGGAATTAAATGGATAAGAGACGGGTTTGCTATCAAGCGTTGATTCGCCAAAATGCTCTGCATCGACAATGAAACCACCACCAATGGAATAATAGGTTTTGGTGTAAATTTCATCATTATCGGCAAAAGCATGAATGGTCATGCCATTTTCATGTAATGGCAGGTTATCTTGACGAAAATTCATGCCACCCTCATTAGGGAAATCAACGACTTGAAGGCCATTTGCTAATGATAACTTTTCTGTTTCTTCTACATTCTTGATAAAAGTTGGGATGGATTCAATGTCGACAGTGGCAGGCAAATTACCTGCTAGCCCCATAATAATGGCGATATCAGTATGGTGCCCTTTTCCAGTAAGCGATAATGACCCATAAACATCCACTGAAATACGTGTGACGTTAGGTAATAAATTTTTGCTTACTAAATCATCGACAAATTCTTTCCCAGCTTTCATTGGACCAACGGTATGAGAGCTTGAAGGGCCTATGCCCACTTTAAACATGTCGAAAACGCTTATCACGCAGGACTCCTTAAAAAAAAGATGAAAATGTAGTGCTTTATTTTAAAAGGCGCTACTTTACTGTTATTTAGTAGTGTTAACCAGTAAGTTTAAAGTATTTTTTGAAATAAGGTAGTTGCTGAAGGGTAATTGATTGTAAATAGCACAAAATGTCTGTGATGTGGCTAAAAAAACAACATGTGGTAGAGGTAAATTTTGTCATATATGACGCGATATCTTGTCATCTTAAATAGATTTTACTGCAATAGTGGCATTGTATGGTGAAAAGTTGTGTTAGCCGTTAATCTAACTGCAAGGCAAGTTGGTGAATAATCGAAGCGGTTAATCCCCAAACCAAATGGCCTTTATACCAATAAAAAAAGATGCGGTTATGCTGTCCTGAACGCTTAATATCGACATATTTATGATGTTGCAATGAAAGCGCATCAAACAATGGAACTTCAAAGATGTCAGCGACTTCACTGGGGTTAGCCTGATATTGAATATTATTTGGTACAAGCCCAACAATTGGCGTAACTTCATAACCACCATAACTTTGTAAAGGGCTTAACTGACCCAGTACGGTGACTTTTTCCGGTGGGATGGCGACTTCTTCATAAGCTTCACGTAAAGCGGTATTCACAAGCGTTCCATCCTCTGGGTCACTAGCCCCGCCAGGAAAGGCGACTTGGCCTGCATGGGAGCGTAAAAAAGGAGACCTTTGGGTGAGAAGTAATGTTGGGTTTGGTTTATTGATAATGGGTAAAAGAACAGCCGCCGATTTACCCGCCTTAGCTTCAAATTGGCGGGTAGCCGGTAAAGTAAACTGAAAACGATTGATAAAGTTATTCAGTTCAGTCATCGTTATTGAGTACTCCTAATAAAGGTAAGATCAGGCTTAATTTATCAAAGGTTTCTTGATACTCTTTGTCTGCTTGGCTATCGGCAACAATACCACCGCCAGCCCAACAATAAATCTGTTTTTTATATGTCAGTAAAGTACGAATAGTAATATTGGTATCCATATTGCCATTGAAACTAATATAGCCTATTGCTCCACAATAGCCATGTCGGCGATGGGGTTCTAATTCTTCAATTATCTCCATTGCACGGACTTTCGGTGCGCCGGTTATTGACCCACCAGGAAAACACGCTCGTAATAAATCAGTTGCACGGTATTGGCTATCTAACTTTGCCGTGACGGTACTAACCAGATGATGTACTGCCGGGAAAGCTTCAACAGCAAATAATTCAGGAACACTGACCGTACCCGGTTTGGCAACGCGGCCAATATCATTACGCAGCAAGTCGACAATCATTAAGTTCTCTGCGCGATCTTTTACTGAATTAGACAATTTTGCTACTTGAGCAAGGTCATCTTGTTCATTGTCTAAGCGCGGAAGCGTTCCTTTGATTGGGCGGGTTTGAATATCTCCATCTTGCAAAAAGATAAAGCGTTCAGGTGAAATACTGATAACCGCATTTTCGGGAAGACGTATAAAAGAAGAGAAGGGAGCACCATTGCGATCAAGTAGTGCTAAAAATGCATTCCATTCATCCCCTTTATACTTGGCTTTAAATCTTTGCGCTAAATTGATTTGATAGCAATCACCATTACGTAAATATTCATGGATGCGCGCAATATTATGATGATATGCCTCTTCTGACATATTGGATTGCCATGCAGAGGTTAATTGAAATTTATTTTTACGTGGCCTTTTTTGGTTGTTTAGCCAAGCTAACCGGGCATCAGCATCATCATAACTAATTAATGTAGTGGTTTTATCATGATGATCAACAATGAGAGCCCATAAGTAGATGCCAACTGCCATGTCTGGAAATTGTAGTTCTGCGGTCGAAATTTCAGGTAATTTTTCAATGCGGCGCCCTAAATCGTAACTCCAAAGGCCGAGAGCCCCCCCGTTGAAGGGACACTCGGTCTCTTCCTGGCGTTTTGGTTGGTATTTATCCAGCAATCCTTGAAGGAGTTTAAAAGGGTCTGACTCAGAAACGAGAGAGGCGTGATTTTGTTCTGTAATAGTTGTTTTAAGCTGATAAGTCGTCAGTGTGGCAATCGGGTCAGCAACGATAATATCAAAGCGATTATGTGAGTGTTTTGCATTACCTGAATGTAATAACATCGCCCATGGCAGGTGTGCCAATGGGGTAAAATAATCAATGGCTGCATTTGGGCTATAAGGTAGTTGGATTTTTTTGATAACCATAATGATGAGTTTAAATTTCCGCAAGTGAATCAATACAGGTTAACATATATTCTTATCTTAATAGTCGAAGAAATGTTAAAATCTTAATCATTGATTTTAGTCTTTTATTCATGAGGTTTAAACCATGTTTTCTGGTATGCCAGCACTTAATCACGAAGAACAGCAAGAAGCTGTTGAAAAAATTCATCAATTGATGGCGGAAGGTATGAGTAGTGGTGAGGCGATTGCAATAGTCGCTCATGAAATTAGAGAAAAGCACCAAGGTAAAGAACAGATCCACGTTCGTTTCGATGATGAAAATTAATAATCTATAAACATACTATTAACATTCATGCATAAATCTGATAGATTAATATTAGTTAAGTCATTCTATTTATCAATGAAGACTAGATAATAACCAGAAGATAACTGGTATCTGGTAGGCTGAAATAAGCCGCTAAACTAATCAAAAATCTTTACCTAGTAATAGGTATCGGAGGATGGTATGGAAGCGAATCGAAAAATTGCTGTAATTTTAGGTGCTTGTACTCTGGTTTTTAGTTCTTTTGCGTTAAGCGCAAATAATGAAGAAGGTAAAGCTGCGCCTTTCGTCAGTTGTGGTACGCTAACTGAGCCACAAATTGCAGCACAGGTGAAAAGTGACTTTATGCATAATCGTTTGCCTCGTTGGACAGATGAAAAAGCGGCTTTAGGCAAAAAAGCGGTTGCTTGGGTCAATGATAGTGAAGTCACTAAAACTGAAACAGGTTACACCGTGCCGTTGGTTGTTCGAGGTGCAAAATCCGATTTGCATTATTCAGTTGCGGTAGACTGCCAAAATAATACCGTGACATATAATACAACTAAATAAATTTTTATTGAATATCAAGGGATAACCATCAAGGTTATCCCTTTTTTGTGTCATTTTTTCTGTGTATCCGTGAGCCTAGCGATTACGTGGTTCATAAGGCATACGAGCAAAATTTTGTGACAGCTGACGGTAGTATACTAATCGCTCTCTGAAGTATTCCCTTAAGTGTTCAGGTTGTTCTCGCTCAACAGCTTCAGCAATGATGGCAATGTTATAGCGTTCTTTAAATGCAACACCAGAAGCCAAAAGGTCGACATTGACCTTATCCATTTCATCTTTAGGCAATAAAGCAAGGTTGTGACTCATATTTGATCTCTACGGTTAAATTCATACCTTATTATTGTAACTGGATAATGAGAAAAAATCTCATTACATTAATTGTAATAATAAAAATAAGAGTTAAATTTATCTATTTATATATTTAGCTATTAATAGAAAAACAGGGAAAGATAATGAGATTGATTATTATTGTTTTTAACAAAAGTTATTAATTATCAGTAAATTGGATTTTTTTGTTTTAAGATTGTTTTAGGGTTTTAATTATTGTAATACTGTGCATAATATACGCATGAATGATTAACCGATAAGGCTTAAATATGTTAACTACAGATATGGTCAAAAAATTAAACGAGCAATTAAATCTTGAGTTTTATTCTGCAAATCTCTATTTGCAAATGAGTGCTTGGTGTAGTGATAAAGGCTATGAAGGCGCTGCAGCGTTCTTAAAAGCACACTCACAAGAAGAAATGGAACATATGCAGCGTTTATTTGATTATCTTAGTGACACTGGGGCGTTGCCACTGTTAGGGCAAATTGCTGCGCCGCCCGTTGATTTCAAATCAATTAGTGATGTATTCACCCAAACTTATGAACATGAGCAATTAATTACTCGTGAAATTAATAAATTGGCTCATTTAGCAATGACAACACAAGATTATTCTACATTTAATTTCTTACAATGGTATGTTGCAGAGCAACATGAAGAAGAGAAATTATTTAAATCAGTACTGGATAAACTGGATATGGTGGGTGAGTCTGGTAAAGCACTATTCTTGTTAGATAAAGATTTGAAAAACCTGTCTGCGGCAACGCATGTCTAATCTACACACCAGTAAGTAGATAGAAATCTAGTTTTTCTCTCTACTTGATGCATAAAGACCTCTCTAGGCTTATGGGCATGAATTCTGTAATTCAATGTTCATAAGTCTTTTTCTTTTCATTTTGTGTGAAAACTCACAGGATAGGCCGATAAAACCCATTTTTAAGCGGTAAAATGGTTTGTTTTCCGTATAATGATTGGCAATTATTCTAAATTCACCTGCAAATTAAGAGGTTACTATGCCAATTAACCCTATTAAATCTTCATGGCGCAAACTTAGCGCTGTCGCCGTTCTATTTTTAGGCATGTCTTTCCAACAAGCATTTGCCCATGCACATTTAAAAGACCAGCTTCCTGCTGAAGGTACGGCAGTGGAGCAAGCGCCAGAGTCAATCTCATTAAGCTTTTCTGAAGGTATCGAAGTTAATTTCACTAAGGTCAGTATTATCGGGCCTGAAAATAAAATAGTAAAAACCGGTAAAGCAACGTTAGACCCGAGTAACGACACTAAAGTGGTCGTTCCTGTGGAAGACAAGCTCATTGCTGGGAAATATGATGTTAATTGGAGCGTCGTTTCTGTCGACGGACACAAAACAAAAGGAACGTATAGCTTTACAGTGAAATAATATGTCACTAGAAGCTTTTTATACCCTTATTCGCTTTATTCATTTTATCGCTGCAATATTGATGTGTGGAATGTCAATATTTGCAGTGGTACTTAGTCGCGGCTCATTTAATTATTTATTAAGCCGCTATTTGAATAAAGGCATTTTCTTTTGTGCCATTGTTACTGTCTTAACAGCCTTCAGCTGGATGATTGCGCAAGCGGGTCTGATGGGTGATGGTTGGGAAGATAGTATTGATTGGCAGATATGGCAAGGGGTTTTAGGGACGTCATTCGGCCAAGTATGGCGTTGGGAACTTTTGTCATCTGTATTATTGCTATTGGTCTTATTTATAAAATCAATTCAATTACGATTGAAACTAATATTAGTTTTTTCAGTGATCCTGCTTGGTTTGCATGCCTTTATTGGGCACGCGGCCATGCATGATGGCCTACTCGGAACATTCCATCGTATTAATCAATTTATTCATCTCATTAGCTCTGCATATTGGTTTGGCGGTTTGTGGCCATTTTTAATTTGCATCCAATTTTTGCGCAATAAAAAAGAAATGGCAGAAGGGATGGACAAACAAATTGTGAATACCATGATGCGTTTTTCGCGCTTCGGCCATATCGCTGTTGTACTGGTGGTCATTACAGGGATCATTAGTGCAATAACACTTTTACCTGGCTGGCCATTAAATTATTCAGGGTCAGAATACCAATCACTACTTTGGTTTAAGATCATTTTAGTGGGAGGAATGCTTTTATTAGCGATTATCAATCGTTATTACATCGTACCTATTATTAAGCAAAAAGGGCGAGTCAATTACCTAATCATTAACAGTTGGGTTGAGTTACTGTTAGGTACGATGGCGATTCTTTCTGTGGCAATTTTTGCAAGCTACCAACCAATCTAGCTAAACTTTTATATTTAATTGATAATATGTAAAGATATCTTCAATGTTTAATAAGGTCACTACCATGAAATTTAAACTCATTATTTGCTCACTGTTATTGGGTGGAACCGTGAGCACTGCTTTTTCTGCACCGTTAACATCCGTGAGTAAAAAACAATTTGGTGATGATTGGCCATTTACTCGAGAGGAAGTCATGTTAGAGTGCCGTCATAATGGGGCTTTGGTCGTCATTAACCCTGCCACGCTAATGCAATACCCATTAAACGACATAGCGACTGAATTGATGATCAAAAAAGAAATTAAAGCACAGCCTATTGATGTGCTGCTTAAGCCTACCGATAGCACCAAAACAGTTGAGGAAAGAATATTACCTATAAAAGAAGCTGCTGCAAAATTGTGTGCGAGCAATTAAATTTATCGTTCAGTTAAAATGTTCAATCTAGAAGGGATGTGGAAAACAATAAATTATTGTTATTATTCAATGCATTGATTAATTGAAAGGTTTGAGTGATTGTATGTATAGGTATAACCTATTAAACAAATAGTTCAATTTTAGAAAATTAAGAAATAAATTGTGTTAATAATATGTAAAATATTTGATAATAAACATGGTAAGAACGTGCATTGAAAGCTAGTATTAGAGTGTACTTTGTAACGTCTCAATGGCAATTTTAGCGCACGGCTCTGCCAGAGCCATTTCCCAAGGCCCGGTAATCGGAATCTACCAGGCCTCTTTTTTTGCCTATTATTTTGTCAGTTCTCATTTCATATCAGCTTATCGGTTCCTACCTATTTATATGCTTAGTAAATAACCTAAGAGTACTAACAAAACTATTAAGCAAGTTTCATCACCCAATGGTGATTTTCTTTGTCATAACGATCACGGTAGAGTAGAACCGGTTTTTCATCTAAAGTGGCAGGAATACTTGTATGCTCGTCCCAGCCATCAAGTTGCATGCAAAAGTCTGTATCAGAATCACATGGAATACTTACTGTATCACTTTTATGGGAAGCCATAACCGCATCATTAATTTCATAGGAAGATATTTTCAATTTTACAATACACATAACAGCACCTCATTCATCGATTTTAACCATATATAATCAGCTCAACGAATTTAAGCATAGTATAAATGGAATTAATTTCCAAAATAATTTTTAGGGTGCTTGTAAGGAAAGGGTGCTATATATGGTTAATATGCACCCTAATAGTGATTATTTTTTCGGGATAGATGTTCCCCAGTCCACGTAATCTTTAGGGGGCTCTAATTTTAGGATGAAATGCTGTTCAGGCCTAGCTTGTGGGGCTAGAGGCACTGACGGCGGTGTAGCAAGGGAAATACCGCCACGTACAAATTGCTTGAAAGTCCCGCTTTTGGCAACGCCACCGGTTAAACCAAATGAAAAGTTAAAACCGGAAGACTGCCAAAACTCGGTATTATTGCGAATAAGATATTGGTATTCCTTGCCAATACGTGTCGCAACATATACGCGATCGGAAAGCTCTCCCAAATAGAGACCTGTAACAACACCGACTTCTAGGCCCCTAAACAAAATAGGTGTACCAATTTGGATTGCGCCTACATCAATAGCATCAAGGTAAATAGTTAAGCCGTCTAGATAACGCGAGTCTGTAATATTGGCAGTTTGTAATTCAAATTGATAACGGCTTTTACTGTTACGTCCCGGTTCAGCACTGATATAAGGCTGCAATATGCTATCTAAATTATTTAAACCCGCAGGGGATAATTCAGGTGTTACCACAGCGAAGCGACTTCCTAACCGAGTAAAGGTACTGACATATTCGGGGTATAGAATTGCTTTTGCTTGTACTTCACGTTTGTCAGATGACAATTTTAATGATTCAATTTGACCAATATTAATACCTAAATAACGGATTGGCATGCCTTCGGAAAGCTTTGATGCATCAAACGTGGTTAGCGTAATAATGCTTCCTATTGCCTTCGCAGAGGTTTCATTTGGGTAAAGCGTGTGTTGTCGAGCAGTATTGGCGACGCCACCATCTAGGTTATCAAAGCTAATTGCACCGCTAATCGCTCGGCTCAGAGGCGCAGCTTGAACGGTTAAACCATTGCTATTAAGCTGAACTTTTGCGCCGCCTTCAGCCCAAAATACACTATTTTCTGTGAGTAAATGAAGATATTCATTTGAAATATTTACATTGATAGCAAACCCAGCTTTAGTTGGTTTAATGTCAATGATTTTGCCGACTGCAAATTGGCGATAAAGAACAATAGAACCGGCCTGAATGTCTGGTAGTGTCGTGGTATTTAGGGTGATAGTTGTAGGCGGTAAAACGCCTAAAATACCCGCTTTTGCATTATCATCACTACGATATAAAGGAAAGGTTTCGGGAAGTTTATCTTGGCTTTGACCAGCTATCAGGTGAATCCCGCCATCTAACCATTCTTGGGGGGTAGCGCCTTGGAATTGTAATCCATTAAGGCCTAATTGGATATCCACTCGGCTATTTGCAACAAATTTACTGTCTTCACGGACAAGGTGCTGGAACTCATCATAGATTAAGATACTAAAATTCACTTTTTCAGTTGCCAGGTGACGCTGTAACACCTCACCAACTTGAATGCCTTTATAAACAATGGGCTGGCCTTTATCGACACCATAAGTGTCATGTGCCCAAAGTGTTAGCATGAGTGGGTCTTTACCGTCTTGTTCTGCAGTTTTGGCTATTTTTTTACTATCTTGCAGAACAAATTGTTGTCCTTCTTCTGCTTGAGGACTGCTTTGTGGTGAGTCAAAAGCAATGGCGCCATTTATCACAGCAGAAAGGCTTTCCATTTTTACACTGGCTCCAGATTTAAGGTCGAAGCTACCTTGTAACCCAGATACATTCCAAAACTGACTCTCTTTACGTACTAAGTGAGCATACGGTTTTTTGATAACAGCAGAAATGGAAACACCTTGGTTATCTGGCAAAATGGTATAGTCTGAAATATAACCAACAGGTACTTTCCGGTAATAAATCGGAGAGTTTTCGTTTAATGAACCTAAATCTGGCGCAGTAAGGTGAATAAGTAATTCACCTTTATCTATGTTTAGCTGCGGTGGCGTATCCTGTGCAACAAAAGAGAATTGCTCTGTTCCCGTGCTTGGTAACATACCAATGTAGTTCCCACCAACTAACGCATCAAGGCCAGAAACGCCTGCTAATGATGCCTTGGGGGTCACTAACCAAAATTTAGTTCCTGAATTCAAGGCTGGACGCATGTCTTTATTCACACTAGCAGTAACAATAATGGTTTTCATATTTTTACTGATAGCAACAGATTGCACCAAACCAACTTCAACACCTTGGTAGCGGATAGGTGTTCGGTTAGCAACTACTCCGGGTGCAGATGTGAACTCAATAGTAATATCCGTTCCTCGTTCAACCCAATGCTGAAACAAAAGCCAACCGGCAATGAAAATAGCGACTAAAGGCAAAAACCAGAAAGGCGAAATATGTTTGCGTTTACGTAATAGAGCTTCTGATATTTCTTCAGAGGGTTCACTTTGCGGGTTTTGATTTTCCATAAGAATCCCAAATTAAACGGCTATCTAACCACTCAACAGCCAAAATTGTTAAAATAACGGCTGTACCAAAATACAGTGCGGCAGGCCCCATAGTAAAAGACATCAATTGATCGCGATTAACGAGTGTCATCATCAAAGCAATGACAAATAAATCTAGCATGGACCAACGACCAATCCATGAAACAAACCTAAGTAATTTCATACGTAAAATAGGGTCAGTATTGCTTTTGAAGTGGATGGAAAACAGTAGCAATATCATAATAATAATCTTAATAAAGGGAACCAATATACTGGCGATGAATACAATAATTGCAATTGGCCAATTACCTGAATCAATTAAAGAAACGACTCCAGAATAAATAGTGTCCTCTAAACGTTGCCCATTGAGATAAAAAATAGAGATTGGCATTAAATTAGCAGGAAATAATAGCACCATGGCAGCAATTAGTGCGGCCCATGTTTTTTGTAAACTATGCGGTTCACGATAGTGAAGAGGGCGATGACAGCGTTGGCATTTTTCATTGCTAGTTGTAGGGCCGCAATAATGACATGCTGTACAGACCAGTAAGTTATCTTGTACTTTTTTATTATTAATGGGATAAAATTTGTTCCATAGCTCATCTAAGTTTATGTGGATGAGGATTAATATACTGAGAATAGACATGGTAATAAAAGCGATTAAACCATGTCCAATGAAAACACTCGCATAATCTTGCATTTTAATCGCAGCAATGCCTAGCGCGATAAGGTAAACATCTAACATAACCCATTCTTTAATGTGACTTAATACTAAAAGAATAGGCCGGAGATTCAAATTGATATACTGACCAATAGATAATAATAAAATCAAAATGGGTAATATTAATGGGGCTGCAATAGCACAAAAAGCCACTATACTGGCCGTAAATGGGTCCCCTTGTTGATTAATTAAGCGAATACCTTCAATGACATTTGCATTGATTTGGCTTCCTAATAAGTGAATAGAAATGAGTGGTTGCCAAAATGCAATAGGGGCAAGCATCAATAAAGTGATAGCCAGTATTGATAAACGGTTGAGTGACCAAGAACGCCCATCATTAAGTTGACTAAAACAGCGAGGGCAAACAACAACTTGCCGTATGTTGAATCGAGGAGTTAGTAACTTCTGATCGCAATGATTACAACGTTGAAAAAGCAAATCAGTGTGATTAATGTGGTTCATATTGACTCATTTTAGTTGGTTACCTCGATGTAATCTAGTGTAAAAAAATTTACCTCAAAGTGACAAATTGGTAACCTTAGGGCTACGCTTACAAATATTTGATTAATTACTTGATTATTACAAGAAATAATTATGGATAAAAAGAAGTATTATCACGAACTTTCAGACAATCTCTCTGCGCTACTTGCAGGGGAATATGATTTAATTGCAACCTTAGCAAATACCAGTGCATTATTATATGACTGTTTAGAAGGGGTTAACTGGGCTGGTTTTTATCTCAGTAATGGGCAAGAATTAGTACTGGGTCCTTTCCAAGGTAAAGTTGCGTGTGTTCGGATCCCTTTTGGTAAAGGCGTGTGTGGAACAGCGTTTAGCAATAACCAAGTTCAGCGTATCGAAGATGTTCATGCATTCCCAGGTCATATTGCCTGTGATGCAGCAAGTAACGCTGAAATTGTCTTTCCTTTGGTAGTTAATGGGCAAATTATCGGGGTTTTAGATATAGATAGCCCAAATATTAGCCAATTCGACCATGAAGACGAAAAAGGGCTACAGCACCTTGTAAACCAGTTGTGTCAACACCTGGCAATGTGTTCTATGCCTAAATATCACTAAATAATGGTCAGTTAAATTAATAGTAACGTGGCAATTGTCAGCAACACGATTATAATGTCGGCTTGTTCATGCCCGTGAGGTTGGCAAAATCGTTGTTATCAGGAAATTTCATGGAAAATCAACCTAAGTTGAATAGTAGTAAAGAAGTTATCGCATTTCTAGCAGAGCGTTTTCCTCGCTGTTTTATCGCTGAAGGCGAAGCACGTCCGTTAAAAGTCGGAATTTTTCAAGATATCGTAGGGTGCTTAAAAGAAGAAGATGGTATTAGCAAAACGCAATTGCGTTCTGCATTACGCATGTACACTTCTAGCTGGCGTTATCTCTACGGTGTTAAAGAGGGCGCTAAACGAGTTGACCTAAACGGTGAAGATTGTGGTGAATTAGATGCAGAACATATTGCACATGCGCGCCAACAATTAGCCGAGGCGAAAGCTCGCGTTCAAGCACAGCGTGCTGAACAAAAAGCGCAAAAACGTCCAGTTGCACAAAAAACGGGTGATAAAACACCACGTACACAAGACGCAACTAAACAAAAAGCGCCTCGCCGCCGTCCAACAGACAATAAAGAACGCTCGCAAAATACATCAGCTAAAGCCCCTCGCCGTAATACACCTGCACCAGAGCAAAATCTGAAATCAGTGACTGACATCAACACACTCCAAATTGGTCAAACTTTGAAAGTCAAATTCGGTACCAGTGTGATGGACGCCTCTGTTTTAGAAATTGCGAAAGATGGTGTTAGGGTTCAATTGCCAACAGGGCTGGCAATGATTGTACGCGCGGAACATTTAAAGTTCTGATACGGAGGTCAATCAGGTCATGAACAAACTTCTTAAAATTGCACTGGTGGTCAGCCTAGCGACTTTTGGCAGTGCAATAGCTAATACTCAAGCAGTGACTCCGGTCACTGCGGCTCAGTTACCAGTCTTAAAGCAGAGTGCACAGCACGGTACGGTGAGTGAGAGAGTGACATCTCGGTTCACTCGTTCACATTACCGCCAATTTGATTTAGACAGTGCGTTTTCTGAGAAAATATTTGATCGTTATCTTAATATGTTAGATTTCGGCCATAATGTTTTACTTCAATCCGATATTGACCAATATGCCAAAGATAAGGGCAAAGCAGGTCAGTGGCTTGAGGATGGCAAATTAGATACGTTCTATGACCTGTATAATCTGTCTCAGGAAAGACGTTTCGAGCGTTTTAAATATGCGTTGGCTCGTTTAGAGCAACCTATCGATTTAAATGCGACAGACTCCATTGAAGTTGACCGTTCTAAAGCACCGTGGCCTAAAGATAAGCAAGAACTTGATCGTCTATGGGACCAAAAAGTCCGTTATGACTGGTTGAATTTAAAACTATCAGGCAAAGATGATAAAGAAATCAAAGAAAAATTGACGAAACGTTATAATTTTGCGTTGCGACGTTTAACGCAAGCGCAAAGTGAAGATGTTTTTCAATTGATAGTTAACTCTTTTGCTCGTGAAATCGATCCACACACAAGTTATCTATCGCCTCGTAATACTGAACAATTCAATTCAGAAATGAGTTTATCATTAGAAGGAATTGGTGCGGTCTTACAGCAAGATGATGAAAATACGGTTATCAACTCATTGGTTGCTGGGGGCCCAGCAGCTAAAAGCAAAGAGCTAAAAGTCGGCGATAAAATTATCGGTGTAGGCCAAACGGGTAAACCTATTGTTGATGTGGTTGGCTGGCGGCTTGATGATGTGGTTGCTTTAATTAAAGGCCCGAAAGGAAGTAAAGTTCGGTTGGAAGTCGTTTCTGATACTAAAGGGGCGAAACCTCATATAGTCACCATAGTTCGGGAGCAGATCCGGCTAGAAGACCGAGCTGTCAAGCTGACAATAAAACAGCAAGGTAAAGATAAAATTGCTGTTTTGGATATTCCAGGTTTTTATGTTGGTTTAACGAATGATGTTAAAACTCAATTGCAAAACATGGCAAAAGATAATGTTTCCGCATTGATTATTGATTTACGTGGTAATGGTGGCGGAGCATTAACTGAAGCAGTCTCTTTATCTGGTTTGTTCATTCCACAAGGGCCGATTGTCCAAGTTCGTGATAACAATGGCCAAGTTCGCCAAGATATCGATGACGACGACGTTATTTACTATAAAGGTCCTCTCGTTGTTTTAGTTGACCGTTTTAGTGCATCTGCATCTGAGATTTTTGCTGCGGCAATGCAAGATTATGGTAGGGCGATGATTGTTGGTGAGCCGACATTTGGTAAGGGAACAGTTCAGCAACACCGTAGTTTGAGTCGTGTTTACGACCAAATGCTGAAGCCAGAATGGCCTTCCTTAGGTTCTGTTCAGTATACTATTCAGAAGTTTTATCGGGTTAATGGTGGTAGTACACAGCGTGAAGGGGTCACCCCTGATGTAGTCATGCCAACAGGCCAAGATCCCGCAGAAACGGGTGAAAGTTTCGAGGACAACGCATTGCCATGGGATAGCATTCCACCGGCAAAATACACGCCTGTTGGTGATGTTTCTTCTGATTTATCGTTAATAAAAACGCAGCATTTGGCGCGTATTAGCAAAGACCCTGAATTCAATTATATTGATGAAGACATTGCACGCTATAAAGTAAACAAAGAAAGTAAGAATCTTATTTCACTCAACTATGCTGAACGTCAAAAAGAAGATTCTGAAATTGAAGCGACAAAACTGAAACGTATAAACGAACGTAATACTCGGGAAGGCAAGCCGCTATTGAAATCAATTGATGATCTGCCAAAAGATTATGAAGGACCAGACCCATACCTTGATGAAACGGTGAAAATGGCGATCGACTTAGCGAATCAGCACACTAAGCTATTATCAAATAATAAATAATATCCCTCTTATTATTTGTCGGGTTAAGCCAGCATTAAGCTGGCTTAATTTTTGTGTCTTTTCAATACAATCTAAATACATACAGCAAAACAGAAACTGAACAATAACGTATTATTAATTTGAATTTTTTTAGCAAGTATCCCCTAGATAGATGCAGTTTTATGCTGTGTTTACTTTATTTTTTAAAATGACTGACTGAAATTAATAATTAACTATAGGTTTCTTTACCTTTACTTAATTTATCCTAAACTTTTGGTATAGATTCCTTAGCAACGAGGCAATACCATGCGTAAATTATTTGTAGGATTAATAGCAGTGAGTGTAATGATGGTTGCATCTATTAACACAGCGAATGCAAGAAACTACCCTTGTTCTGGAAGTAAAGGGGGAATTGATCGCTGTGAAGGTGGTAAATTTATTTGTAATGATGGTTCTACGAGTCGCTCAGAGCAAGTGTGTACTATTGAACTAAAAAATGATATCAACAGTAAAGCGAAAGCCGCTGGTGCTGTGATTGGTGCAGGTGTTGCCAAACAACCAAGTAAACCGTCTGTATCTGATTCAATAAAAAGTACGAGTGATAAAGCCGGCAAAACAGCTTCTGATAAAGCCAACAAGGCCAGTGACAAAGCATCTGGTACTGCTAAAACAGTAAAAGAAAAGGCCTCTAAAACAGCGGATAAAGAAGTTAAAGAGGTGAAAGAAAAAGCGCCTAAAGCCAAAGATAAAGAGTCAGCTAAAGCAGCAAAAGAAAAAGCGCCTAAAGCCAAAGATAAAGAGTCAGCTAAAGCAGTAAAAGAAAAAGCGTCTAAAGCCGCAGATAAAGAGTCGGCCAAAGCAGTAAAAGAAAAAGCGCCTAAAGCCGCAGATAAAGAGTCGGCCAAAGCAGTAAAAGAAAAAGCGTCTAAAGCCAAAGATAAAGAATCGGCTAAAACAGCAAAAGATAAAGTAACAAAATCGACTAAAGAAAAAACTAATTAGCCTTAGAACAAAACAACAGATCGAGATAGAACAAAATAGTGCCACTTAATGTGGCATTATTTTTTAATAGAATGAAAGTAAAAATGAATATTCATTCATTTGGTGAACAAAATGAGTGATAAGATAGATAAATACACTAAATTGCTTTTGGTGATTGACCAAACAGCTTTATCGTTTCAATTAAAATTAACTTTAAATTTAAATGGTTATTAAATGAACCTTTAAAAACAAATGGTTAAATTTTTATCGTAAGAAGTTATAATTTATTTAGATTATGATAATGAGTTTTTAGCATAGCTATGTAAAGTTATGTTATTTTTTAGGGTTTTCGCGTTAATGCACTTGAAAAAGTGTGAAAAAACCTTATTTATAAAGTAAATTCTACGTATATTTGTTTTTACCAAGGAATACATAAAAAATGATGAGAATTGCTTTATTCTTACTCACGAACTTAGCGGTTATGTTTGTGTTTGGGATAATCCTAAGCTTAACTGGGATCCGTGGTAGTAGTGTTCAAGGTCTGATGATCATGGCTGGTCTATTTGGCTTTGGTGGTGCTTTCATATCACTATTAATGTCTAAATGGATGGCGCTGAAATCAGTCGGTGGCGAAGTTATCGAAACTCCACGTAACCAAACGGAACAATGGTTAGTCTCAACCGTTGAGCGCCAAGCACAACAAGTTGGCATTCAAATGCCACAAGTGGCTATCTATCATGCGCCAGATATCAACGCGTTCGCAACAGGTGCCCGTCGAGATGCTTCACTTGTCGCGGTGAGTACTGGGTTATTAGAAAATATGAGCCGTGATGAAGCGGAAGCGGTTATTGCTCATGAAATTAGCCATATTGCCAATGGCGACATGGTGACGATGACTTTATTACAAGGTGTCGTGAATACGTTCGTTATCTTTATTTCGCGTATAATTGCACAGGTTGCGGCAGGTTTTATGTCCAACAGTGATAACGAAAGTGAGAGTAGCAATGGTAACCCAATGGTTTATTTCGCGGTTTCTATGGTGCTTGAAATCGTATTCGGTATTTTGGCGAGCATCATCACTATGTGGTTCTCTCGTTATCGTGAGTTCCATGCAGATGCTGGTTCGGCGAAATTAGTTGGTCGTGAAAAGATGATAGCTGCTTTGCAACGGTTAAAAACGAGCTATGAGCCACAAGAAGAAGGCCGTTTGATGGCGTTTTGTATTAATGGTCGTGGTAAAGCATTTAGTGAGTTATTTTTATCACACCCGCCATTAGACAAACGTATTGAAGCATTGCGCTCAGGTGAATATTTAAAGTAGCCGAGATAATGAGTCTAAGTTAGCTTTATACAGACAATAATTTTAGCATCTGCCCAGTAATAGTTTAATTACTGGGCATTTTTATTGATACAATATGTAAAATATATTCCCTCAAAATACTCATTCGTATCTAACAAACTCAATCTTAATTTCGATTCGCAATTAATTGTATTAATAACTGTAATCGATAAACCACAAGTGAGCTTACTCACAATCTTCTACTTTAAATGATGAATTATTGAAATTTAATTCGCTTTTATGCCACTTTTAATCTTTATTAAATTGATAAGAAATTGTTATTAATTTGATTGCTTTGTTAATTAATACAAGTTAATTGGGGGTAGGATGGATTTGATAACTACGTGGTTAAGTGAACTAAATGGGGTGGTATGGGGAGTACCAATGCTTGTTGGGATCTTAGGCGTTGGTATATATATGCAAATCCGGCTCGCATTTTTACCGATAAGAAAAATTGGAACGGGTTTTAAGTTATTATTTCAAAAGAACGAATCACGCGGTGAGGGGCAAATATCACCTTTTAATGCATTAATGACAGCGTTATCAGCAACTATCGGTACGGGGAATATTGCCGGGGTTGCGACGGCAGTTGTCATGGGCGGGCCTGGCGCATTATTTTGGATGTGGATGACGGCATTGGTAGGAATGGCAACAAAATACTCTGAGGCTGTGTTAGCTGTTCGTTTTCGTGAAGTGGATAAATATGGCCAGTATATTGGTGGGCCAATGTACTACATTAAAAATGGCTTAGGCCCTAAATGGATTTGGTTGGGAACATTGTTTGCCTTTTTTGGTGCATGTGCCAGTTTTGGTATCGGAAATACAGTACAAGCGAACTCAGTGGCAGATGTACTAGAAAGTAACTTTGGTGTGCATAAATGGTTGACCGCCGGGGTTTTAGTTTTATTAGTTGGTGCGGTGTTGATTGGTGGGCTGCAACGTATCTCTGATGTTGCAGGAAAACTTGTCCCATTTATGACCGTTGCCTATTTTGGTGCGGGTGTCATTGTACTTGGCATTTATTTTACTGAGATCCCTGCGGCACTTTCACTGGTTGTTACTTCGGCCTTTAACCCAGTTGCTGCCCAAGGTGGGTTTGCGGGGGCGGCAGTATGGGCTGCAATCCGTTTTGGGGTTGCACGAGGCGTATTTTCCAATGAAGCTGGTTTGGGTAGTGCACCTATCGCCCATGCCGCTGCAAAAACACAAAACCCTATTCGCCAAGGACTTATTGCGATGTTAGGGACATTTATTGATACTATCATTGTGTGTTCTGTCACGGGGTTAACTATCATTATAACTGGTGGGTGGTTGACTAGTGAAACAGGAGCGACATTAACCGCATCATCATTCCAAACGGCAATACCAGGTGGAAATTATATTGTTGCTATCGCATTAGCCATATTTGCATTTACCACTATTCTGGGTTGGAGTTTTTATGGCGAAAAATGTGTGCAATATTTATTTGGGTTGCGTGCGATAAAGCCATATAGAGTGTTATGGTTGATTGCTTTACCTATCGGTGCAACACAATCACTTGATTTTGTTTGGTTATTGGCAGATACATTAAATGCCATGATGGCGATCCCTAATTTGATTGCCTTGTTGCTGTTAAGCCCCGTTGTTTATCGGTTAACACGTGACCATATAAAAGATGTGAATGCAGACAGCATTGATATGGCAAAACAGTTCTACGACAACAAATCATAAACCAGCGATAATAAGCTTCATTTTAATAGTGAAGCTTATTATTTCGTCAATATCTCCCGTTATTCATCAATCTTCTCTATGGATAGTATGTAAATCATATATTTTTATAGGTAAAATCACGGAATTGCGTTAAATGCGCTATGCTTATAATAGATCGTGTAAACCATACGTATTTTATAAATTAAACAAGGGGATAGAATGGATATTATTGAGAAAACGTTATTATTTGGTAATGATTTTTTGACAACGACAAACCCCGCTAGGTTAGTTCCGTTTAAATTTGAGATCTATCGTTCTGAGCAAGGTTTTTACCATCGGGTGTATAAGCAAGTTGGTATGTCAGGGGCTAACTTTGGACAAACGTTTCAAGTGTGGGCTTTTGAAGAGCAAAAAAGTTGGGATAAGCAAACCGACGATACAACAGTTGATGAATACATTCAGCATTGCCAAGATATTTATAAACGCAATAATACATAAGCTGTAGAAAAAAAAGCCCCCTTCATAGGGTTCTGAAGGGGGAGCTAAATGAATAAAGAATGGTTTAATTCATGAATAAAGATAGATGATTTTCACGATTAAAACTTAGTTATTTGTGCAGTTTAAACCACTTAACAGTAGGTATATCCTTAAAATAGCATTTATCGCTAAATAATCTATTGGCGATACCCTGTTTTTATCTGTTCTAACGTATTTTTGTAGGTTTCTGCTTGCTTTTCGTCTTCCATTTGTGCAATTTCGCGCTGCATCTTAATTAAGATTTTACCTGCATCCGCTTGGCCGATAGCTTTTAGCATATGTGTCAGTAAATTTTTAAGACAAGTCACTTCATCCGCTAAAGTATTAACGTTAGGTTCAGTTGGAAAATGGTTTTTCATTAAAGCGGTCCTTTGAGCATAAAAAATAATAGTGAGATTGTAGCATAGAAAGTAATGCGATGTGTTTTCAGATAACTGAATGTAATAAATATTCAGATAAGTGGCTTAAATTTAAACAAATAGTTAAATGGTATAGTTGGGGAAATAAAAATAAGTAGGCATGATATTTTTCTTGCCAATAGCTCAAGGGAACCTTTATGAGTAATGAAAAATCGTGATACAATTCACAAAAAAGTGTTGTTAGCAATATAGATTGCTCAGTAACGACTCAATCCTGTACTAAATACCAATATCCTTTCGCAGCATTTTTTACATACGGTTAAGCCGTTGGCATCTATTATTTGTGGGAAAGTGAAGGCTAAGAGAAATATGACGCAAGTTTCTAGAAAAACAGCTTGGATCCGTGTAATAGCATTAGCAGTTGCTGCATTTGTTTTTAACACAACAGAGTTTGTGCCTGTTGCATTACTCAGTGATATTGCAAAAAGCTTTGACATGACGGTCGCACATACTGGATTAATGATAACAATCTACGCGTGGGTTGTGGCTTTGATGTCGTTACCTTTGATGCTATTAACCAGTAAAATAGAGCGTCGCAAATTATTAGCTTTCTTATTTGTTATCTTTATTGTTAGTCACATCATTTCAGGGTTTGCGTGGAGTTTTGATATTTTAATAGCAGGGCGTATTGGTGTCGCTTTATCTCACGCAGTCTTTTGGTCAATTACGGCATCTTTAGCTATTCGGGTTGCTCCTGCGGGTAAAAAAGCTCAAGCACTTGGGTTATTAGCGACGGGAACGGCATTGGCAACAGTATTAGGTCTTCCTCTTGGCCGTGTAGTTGGGCAATTCTTAGGTTGGCGAGCGACATTTTTAGGTATTGGTGTTATAGCATTGTTCACTATGGTTGTGTTGATTCGCTTTTTACCACGCTTACCAAGTGAACATTCAGGCTCGTTAAAAAGTGTGCCGATGCTATTCCACCGGCCAGCACTCGTTGGAATGTTTGCGTTAACCGTTTTGGCAGTTACTGCACATTTTACGGCTTACAGTTATATTGAACCTTTTGTTCGCGAAGTTGCCTTACAAAGCCAAAACTTTGCCACTTTACTACTACTGATTTTTGGTGGAGCGGGTATTGTTGGAAGTGTAATATTTAGTCGCTACAGCAGCAAATTTTCATTATCATTTTTACCTGCAGCAATCGCATTTATGACGATTTGCTTATTATTATTGATGCCATTAGGTAGAGATGTTTGGTCGTTGATTATGTTATCAGTGTTCTGGGGAATGGCCATGATGTGTATTGGTTTAGGAATGCAAGTTAAGGTCATTGATTTATCTCCAGATGCCACCGACTTGGCTATGTCAATTTTCTCTGGAATTTTTAACATTGGCATTGGTGCTGGCGCACTGTTAGGCAATCAAGTTATTGTTCATATGGGAATGACCCAGATTGGTTATATTGGCGGTGCGATTGGTGTCATAGCATTCATTTTGTGTGTCTATTTATTCAAGCGCTATAGTGAGTCTCTTAACGATAGAGTAGACGTTGCCGCAAATCACTAACTCGCATTCTCATCATGAAGTCGAGATGAAAGCTCTGTGTTATTTTAATGATAAACAGAGCTTTTTATCGTTATCTGAGTAAATAATCAAAAAAGTGATAAGTTTTATCATAACTAATTCTAATAACAAGGAAATATAATGAAGGGGCTGGGTTTTTTATTAATGTCTATTATTGCCGAAGTCATTGCAACGACAACACTGAAGGCGTCTGATGGTTTTAGTCGTTTTTGGCCATCGTTGATTGTTATTATCGGTTATGCAGTCTCTTTTTGGGGGCTTTCGCAGGTAGTAAAAATCATGCCATTGGGTATTGCTTATGCAATTTGGTCAGGTTTAGGAATTGTATTGGTTTCTGTCGCTGCAATTTTTATTTACAACCAAAAACTCGATTTACCTGCAATTATTGGTATGCTATTAATTATTATTGGTGTCTTAGTCATCAATCTATATTCAAAAAGCGGCGGGCACTAAGCGGTTATTGCAGAATGTTCAGGCAGCATCTTTGGAGAAGCAGGAAAATGAGGCATAGGGTTAATCAATTTTTTAAACCAGTACTAACAATGTTACTCACTGGGGCTATATCTGTCATGCTATCTGCGTGTGGTAGCTCAAACATAGATAACTCTGTGGAACATTCTGCGAGTCAATATGCTCAACAAGTGGTCAATTTAGGCCCTGGGGCACAAGAGGCCTGTGTTTCAGCGGGTGGGTTACCAGCGCTCACATTAGAATTAAATGGGTCACAAACAGCTGTATGCCAATTTGCGAATGGTAAACGTTGTGCTGTTGACATTATACAATCGGGTGCTTGTATATAACTCTTCTTTTTATGAAGTTAATTAACCTTTTATTAATCATTAATATGAGGTTAATTAACTATATGTATTCATTTAAATTAGTTTTGTTTTAATATTTATCTTTTCATTTATTGAGTTGTATTTTCATTTCTTATTCTTAAGTCGTCTAATTACGAGCATCTATTTAAGTGCTTATTTTAATTATTGATATTTAACGATGATATTACTAATATTAAATAACAAAGAATATTTTAGATAATTATAAAAGCACATATAAAGACATTTACATTTATTAAAGAGTAATGCCAAATGAAAAAGAAAATTGAAGAGTATGATGGCCCCGCTGCCGGTTGGGGGGCTGTAAAAGCAGTTGCAGAAGCATTACGTGGCCAAATGAAAGTGGGTCATGACATAATTGCGATGTTTGAAATGAATAAGGTAGACGGCTTTGATTGCCCTGGCTGTGCGTGGCCTGACCCAGTACATACGGCGTCATTTGATATTTGTGAGAATGGTGCAAAAGCAATTGCTTGGGAAGCAACATCTAAAAAAACAACGCCGGAATTTTTTTCTAAATATACTGTAACAGAATTACTTGAGTGGGATGATTTTCATTTAGAGGATGAAGGGCGTTTAACTCACCCCATGAAATACAATTCACAAACAGATAAATATGAACCTATCGAATGGGAAGATGCATTTCAACAAATAGGTACGCGTTTACAAAGTTATTCAGACCCAAATACTGTTGAATTTTATACATCAGGTCGAACTTCAAATGAAGCCGCATTCTTATATCAGCTACTTGCTCGTGAATATGGCACAAACAATTTCCCTGATTGTTCAAATATGTGCCATGAACCAACGAGTGTTGGTCTTGCTGACTCTATTGGTGTCGGCAAGGCGACAGTATTGTTGGACGATTTTGATAAAGCGGATTTAGTTATATGTATAGGTCATAACCCTGGGACTAACCACCCGAGGATGTTGAGCTCATTGCGTGAAGTTTCTAAACGTGGTGCTAAAATCATTGCCATAAATCCTTTAAGAGAGCGTGGTCTTGAACGTTTTACCTACCCGCAAGACGTGGTAGAAATGCTCACGTTAGAGTCTACTCCTTTAGCTGGACACTATTATAAAGTTCGTGTTGGTGGAGACACTGCGTTACTTAAAGGTGTGATGAAGTTATTGATTGAAAAACACCAAGCTGCAGTCGATGCAGGAAAAGAGCCTATTCTTGATACTGAATTTATATCAACTCATACACAGGGTTATGAAGCTTTAAAAAATGACTTACTGACAACGAGTTGGAAAGATATTTTAAGGGTTTCTGGCTTACCGCGTGAGTCTATCGAAGAGATTGCGGATCTTTATATTGAGGCAAAAAGTACCATTATTTGTTATGGCATGGGGATCACTCAGCACGAGCATGGTACGCAAAACGTTCAGCAACTCGTTAATTTATTACTACTGAAAGGTAATATTGGTCGGGAAGGTGCGGGAATTTGCCCTCTGCGTGGTCATTCGAATGTTCAGGGTGATAGAACCGTTGGTATTACGGAAAAACCGTCAAAAAGCTTTTTAGACAAAATTGAACAACGATTTGGTTTTAAACCACCAAGCGAATTTGGTCATGCAGCCGTCGCGAGCATGCAAGCCATTTCTGAAGGAAAAGCGAAGGCTTTAATCTGCATGGGCGGAAACTTAGCAGTTGCCATGCCAGATAAAGACGCTTGTTTTGCAGGTATGAAAAAGCTTGATTTAGCGGTGCACACAGCAACTAAACTAAATCGCTCCCATTTATTAACCGCTAAGCAGACATTTTTATTACCTGTATTAGGTCGCAGTGAAATAGACAGGCAAAGTAGTGGTGTGCAATGTGTGACCGTAGAAGACTCAATGTCGATGGTTCACGCTTCAAAAGGTTTACTTAAACCGTGTAGCCCTTATCTTAAATCTGAGTGTGCGATTATTGCAGGGATAGCTAAAGCGACAATACTGCAGAGTAAAGTTGAATGGGATGATTTTATCGGCAATTACGATTTAATTCGTGACGCAATGGAAGCGGTATTACCTGGTTTTGATGATTATAATGCACGCATTAAAATACCCGGAGGATTCCATCTGACTAATGCGGCTTCTGAGCGTCGTTGGTTAACGCAATCAGGCAAAGCTAACTTTGTACCGACAGAAGGTGTTATTGAAGACCCGAACTCAGCAGTTAACAGTGAACTCATTTTGGCAACATTACGTAGCCATGACCAATATAATACTACAATTTATGGATTAAATGACCGATATCGCGGTGTGTTTGGGCAACGAGATGTTGTTTTCATCAGTGGTGCAGAAGCCCAAAAACAGAAGTTACAAGCGGGAGATAAAGTGAATCTCATCGCATTAGACCGCGAGCAGAAACCAACAAAACGCCGTTTAGATAACCTCACTGTGGTGATTTATGATATGGCAGACCGTAGTGTTGCCACTTATTTCCCTGAAGCTAATAATTTAATTTCGTTGGATAATTTCGACCCGCAATGTGGTATTCCTGCGTATAAAAATATCCCTGTGAAATTAGAACGAGTCATTCAATAGGTTAATTTTATTACTTAGGAACCCCAAATGTTGAATATAACATTTGGGGTTTAAAGGCTATTTTTTGGCTGGGAAGAACTGGCTGATGATAACAATGATTGCAACTAAGAGATAAGCCACGAAGATACCAATTAACCATTGTGGCATATCAAGCCCTAAGAATGCCCACTGTCTAACGGCACAGTCACCCGTAGCTTCGAATACTGCTGGTACCCACTCTTGTAATGGTAACCAATCAGGGAAATTAACGAAGAAATCACATGATGCAAATGGTGAAGGATAAAGTTGTAGCATGGTATGCTCCCATGCAAGGTCTAAACCGCGCCAAGCAGAATAAACCCAAATAAGAATAGCAACCCAGCGTATGACCATGTTCCGTGGTGCTATCGCTCCAATTAAGCCAGCAACCATAATGCCAAGTAATGCAACACGTTCATAGATACACATAACACAGGGTTGTAGTTTCATAACATGCTGAAAATATAAAGCCGCGCACTCGAGCATAAAGGCAATAAATGCCATGAGTAGCCAAGCGCCTCTTCCTTGCGAACAGTAGTTAAAAAATCTGAACATACTTAGTATCCTAATTGAGTAATGCGCACATTTTGCCCCTATCGGCCCGATAAAAAAAGCAATTAAAGTGAAATAATGCAATTTTAGAGAGGGTTTTACCTAACATTACAATTAGCCGTATTGGTGCACGGCTAATTGTTTAAAGTATAGTTATTGTGCGAACGTAATCAACCCGATGCTTTCCATCCAATGTGTGATGGGAACTAGCCAGAATTCAACCCCTAATAGCCCAACAATGGTCATTACGAAGGTATATGGCAGTGCCATCCACACCATGCGGCCGTAAGATAAACGGATCAGAGGTGATAACGCAGACGTTAATAAAAACAAGAAGGCAGCTTGCCCATTAGGTGTTGCAACAGAAGGGAGGTTAGTCCCTGTATTTATTGCGACAGCTAATAATTGGTATTGTTCCGTTGATACTAAACCTTCATTTGCCGCTTTTAAGGCTTCAGTAATATAAACCGTCCCTACAAATACGTTATCTGACACGGCAGAAAGTAGGCCATTAAACAGATAGAACAATGATAATTGTGACGATTCAGAGGATTGCAACACAAACTGAATAAATGGAGTGAATAATTGCTGGTCAATGATTACAGCAACAATGCTAAAGAATACGGTCAGTAATGCGGTAAATGGTAACGCTTCCTCAAAGGCTTTACCTAGCGCGTGCTCCTCTGTGATACCACAAAATGCGGTTGTCAGTACGATGACGGATAGGCCAATAAGACCAACTTCCGCTAAATGGAAAGCAAGGGCGACAATTAGCCAAATACCAATTAAGCCCTGAATGACCAACTGCGCAAGATCTTTTTTGGTGCGTTTCGCCGTCAGTTTTTTATCGTGCTCAGTTAAAATCTGACGCACAGAGTCTGGAAGTTCAGCACCGTAGCCAAATAACTTGAATTTTTCCACAACAAAACAGACGACTAAGCCACAAATAAAAACAGGTATAGTGACAGGCGCCATGCGGATATAAAAGGTAATGAAATCCCAGTCAACATGTTTAGCAATGATGAGATTTTGTGGCTCACCAACCATAGTCATGACACCACCTAGCGCGGTACCAATACCAGCATGCATCATTAAACTACGTAAAAAAGCCCTAAATTGTTCGAGGGTTTGTTTTTGTTCTGCACTTTTAATGAAACCATCATTTTGCAAGTCTGTGTTGCTAGGTTGATTAGAGGCATATTGGTGATAGATAGAATAAAAACCAATTGAAACACTAATGACGACAGCAATAACGGTCAGTGCATCTAAAAATGCAGATAAAAATGCACTCGCCATACAAAAAGCAAGGGAAAGAATGCGTTTAGAACGCACGTTTATCAACAGTTTGGTGAATACAAACAGCAGCAATTGTTTCATGAAATAGATACCAGCTACCATAAAAATCAGTAACAAGATAACTTCAAGGTTATTGCTAATTTCATGTGAAATTTGTGCAGGGGTAGTCATGCCGATAATTACGGCTTCTATAGCGAGAAGGCCACCGGGTTGCAATGGGTAACATTTGAGAGCCATTGCTAATGTGAATATAAATTCAACAACTAATAACCAGCCTGCGACGAAGGGACTGATAAAATAGAAGATAATAGGGTTAATTATTAAAAATATAATAATTGCTAATTTGTACCAATCAGGCGAGTTTCCCAGAAAATTTTTCAAAAAAGCCGTTTTTAAACTAAAATCCATTATGGTTCGTTATCCTCTTTTATGCGGATGTCGTGTATTGTGCTATACATACTACTCTTATCTTTTACGGATTTTAAGCTTATTTGCTAATTGATAATGCATGAATTATATGGAAATTCTATGATTTGCTTCACTCTTTATTTTTAGTCTAACTATATCAGGTGATGACAATCTGGTATGATTTGCCCAATATCCGTCTAAATGTTTGGAATAATAAAAATATGGTTATTAAAGCTCAAAGTCCGGCTGGTTTCGCGGAAGAGTATATTATTGAGAGCATATGGAACAACCGCTTTCCACCAGGTTCAATTTTACCCGCGGAGCGCGAGCTCTCGGAATTAATCGGTGTGACACGAACAACCTTACGTGAAGTGTTACAACGTTTGGCTCGTGACGGCTGGCTAACCATTCAGCATGGTAAGCCAACTAAAGTGAATAACTATTGGGAAACGTCTGGCCTAAATATTTTGGAGACATTGGCTCGGTTAGATCACGATAGAGTGCCACAGCTAATTGATAATCTCTTGGCTGTACGTACCAATATCGCTGCAATTTTTATTCGTACTGCATTTCGTAACAACCCTGAGCAGTCATTGGAGGTTTTAGCGGGTAGGGAAAAAGTTGAAGATAATTCAGATGCCTTTAGTGATTTGGATTATAACGTGTTCCGTGGGCTGGCTTTTGCATCAGGTAATCCCATCTATGGATTGATCATTAATGGCCTCAAGGGGCTCTACACAAGGGTAGGCCGTTATTATTTTTCTAACCCAGATGCGAGGCGTTTAGCGCTGAACTTTTATCAGCAACTTGCTAATTTGTGTCGTGAACAAGCTTATGACCGTATTATGGAATGTGTCAGAAATTATGGTAAGGAAAGTGGCACTATTTGGCATAGTATGCAAGGTAATATGCCTAGCGACTTAGCACACATCCGCTAAATTCGAATGACTCTATCACCAATTAAACCAGCTGATAATTTTTGCGGCTGGTTTTTTTGTTTTTTAAGCTTTAAAACGGCTTGGGGCTAGTTGTCAATTATTGGGGCACGCACAGGACTTAGCAGCGAATAATCCACTTTCTTGTGTGATAGGTCCAAATCCACTCTATCAGTCCAATCCAGACCATCGGGAAGCGGATGGTCAGTTTTAAATAAACAATGGTAATCAACCCTTACTGGATAACTGTCTATGACGATGGCAGGGCTGAGGCATACAGAAATAGGTTTAGTGCTTAAACAGATAATATCTCCTTTATCATAAACTTGTGTTCTTAAAGCGAGAGATGATTTACAAAGTTCATCGGCAAGACTCATCCCTGCAGATAAAAATAAAATAATAAATAAGGTAAATAATTTTCTTTTTCTAATCATGGGGATACCCTAAATTCTAATTGATTAATAAGATGATTTGGTTAGTTTATTTCATTATTAAGATGACTAATTCGATGGAGCAGTCAAATTATCTATACAATCATAATTTAAAGAGATAAAAAAATAGCATCATTAGTTTTGTTAAATGTTGTTAAAAATGGTTAGCGACATAATGTTTCAATATTAAAGTATTAAATACTGAATTTATTAGTTAAAGAAATCATCAATAATTGATTTTATTGGATTAATACATTGAAAATCAATAGGATATTAAATAACCTTAAAATCTTCAGTGAGAATATTCATCTGTAATGTAAATGAGATGTGAATCAAAATGGATTTATTATCTGTATTGTTAAAAGTGTTAATTCACCATATTGGCAAATAATTCCTAGAATATTATCCTAAAATAAATGATGCATACTTTTATTTTGTGGGGAAGCTATGAAAATTCTAGTGTTAGGTGCAGGAGTGATCGGTGTAACAACAGCATGGTATTTAGCACAAGAAGGGCACGAAGTGCTGGTGGTGGATAGACAACATGATGTCGCAGAAGAAACAAGTGCAGCAAATGCAGGGCAAGTATCCCCTGGGTATGCAACCCCATGGGGAGCTCCCGGGATCCCCCTTAAAGCCGTGAAATGGATGTTTGAAAAACATGCACCTCTGGCGATACGCCCAGATGGAACGTTATTTCAGTTGCGCTGGATGTGGCAGATGTTAAAAAATTGCGATATTCAACATTATGCAATGAATAAAAGTCGTATGGTACGTATCGCCGAATACAGTCGCGATTGTATTCGCCAATTAAGAGCAGATACAGGTATCGAATATGAAGCTCGTCAGGGTGGTACCTTACAGCTTTTTCGTACTACTGAGCAGTTCGATAATGCAGCGAATGACATTGCAGTCTTACAGCAAGAAGGTGTTCCGTACGAACTATTAGCATCAAATGAATTAGTTAAAGCGGAACCTGCGTTAGAATTTGTCAAACACAAGCTCACCGGTGGGCTGCGATTACCCAATGATGAAACAGGGGATTGCCAGCAATTTACCAAAAAATTGGCAAAGATGGCACAAAATGCTGGAGTTCAATTCAAATTTGGTAGCCATGTAGAACAGATTTTAACAGAAGGAAATAAAGTTAGTGGCATTAAAATTGATGGTGAAATTTTGCAAGCGGACAGATATGTCGTTGCAATGGGCTCTTATTCTACTTCAATGTTACAAAGCCTAGTTCAAATTCCGGTCTATCCACTCAAAGGCTATTCATTGACTATGCCAATTATCGATGAACAGCGTTCCCCAATGTCCACCATCTTGGATGAAACATACAAAATTGCAGTAACGCGGTTTGATCAGCGCATTCGAGTTGGTGGAATGGCTGAAGTTGTTGGTTTTAATTTGAATATCCTGAAAAAACGCTGCGAAACATTGAAAATGGTGGTACAAGATTTGTATCAAGGCGGTGGTGATATTGCACAAGCACAATTTTGGACGGGCCTGCGTCCAATGACACCAGATGGTACTCCAATAGTTGGGCCGACAGCATACGGTAATTTATATTTAAATACTGGGCATGGGACACTGGGTTGGACAATGGCTTGTGGTGCAGGGAAACTGCTGGCAGATTTAATTTCAGGGAATACACCGGAGATAGCGTCTGATGATTTATCGGTATTTAGGTATCTTGATGGTTTTAATACCAAGCTGACTACTCATGGTGATTTAACACCAGCACGTTAAGTGTTTGATATTTTATACTATTGTAATTTTAGAATTAATTAAACGTACTAAGGAATTAAAATGCCGCGCCCAATAAGTGCTGTCATTCATCTACAGAATTTACAACATAATTTGTCTGTCGTACGGCAACATGTTGGAAAATCAAAAATTTGGTCAGTTATGAAAGCAGACGGTTATGGTCACGGCATCAAGCAAATTTGGCCTGCGCTAAAAGAAACGGATGGCTTTGGGGTATTAGATTTTGATGAGGCCATTTTATTGCGAAAAGAAGGGTGGAAAGGGCCAATTCTATTGTTAGAGGGTTTTTTCCAGCCTCAAGATTTACAATTAATTGACCAGTATAATTTAACAACTAGTGTTCATAGTGAGTGGCAATTATTCGCCATTGAAAATGCCCAATTTTCATCACCAATTTCAGTCTATATTAAGCTAAACAGTGGAATGAATCGGTTAGGTTTTCCACCGAACGATTACGAAAATGTCGTACGACGGTTATCTAAAATGCCGAATGTACGTAGTTTAACGTTAATGAGTCACTTTGCTAATTCAGATACCAAAACCGGCGTTGCTGAGCCTTTTCAACAAATCCAGCAATTTGAACACTTATCTTTAGAAACCTGTATCGCAAATTCAGGGGCAACACTGTGGCATAAACATACGCAATATGATTGGGTCCGTACGGGGATTTTACTGTATGGTGCGTCTCCAAGTGGAAAAGCTACTGATATATCTGGGTTGGGCTTGAAGGCAGCGATGACTTTACAATCAGAAGTGATTGCTATCCATGAAATTCCAGCAGGTCAATCAATTGGTTATGGTAGCCGGTTTACATCAACTAAACCGATGCGTATTGCGACAGTGGCGTGTGGTTATGCCGATGGTTACCCTCGGCATGCTGCAAATGGAACGCCTGTATGGTGTAAAGGTAAACGTTGTGCGCTATTGGGCGCGGTTTCGATGGATATGCTGACAATTGACATCAGTGATTGTGACGATGTTAAGCTTGGTGAGCGAGTAGAGATGTGGGGGCAAAATTTACCGGTTGATGAGGTGGCGCAAGCCGCGGGGACAATAGGTTATGAGCTACTCTGTGCGCTTGCAAAAAGAGTTCCTGTTTCTTATAAAAATAAAGTAGAATAATTATTAATCAATCACGCTAAAAACAGTTAGAATTTAGCTTTAAATGTGATTTTGATTACGAATATTGGGATTATAGCTATATTGATATAACATATAGCGGTGATCTATTTCTCATTATTTTTAGGTTAAATATATGTCTAAAGCAATTAAATTAACGACACTTGCTGTGGCTTTGAGTGTGTTATCTGGGGCCGCGTTTGCTGGAACTTGGTCTGTTGGGGGTTCAGTATTAGCGCAATCAACACCTTATAAAGGAATTAAGAGCCGTGATTATGTCACGCCAGTGCCTATTGTTAATTATGACAGTGAGAACTTCTATTTTCATACATTAGCAGCTGGTTATTACCTATGGAATGATACGCAAGACCAACTATCATTAGATGCTTTTTATTACCCGCAATTTTTTAAACCTAAAGACAATGATGATAAAGCAATGCGTGAATTAGACCGTCGCCGTGATACGGTGATGACGGGGCTGACTTATCGTCATAACGCTGATTGGGGTACGCTGAGAACGAATATTTCTGGTGATATCCTAGGTATCAGTAATGGTATTCGTGGTGAATTCGCCTATCTGTATGGTTTTGAAGGTGATAAGTGGTCAATCACCCCAGGTCTTGGTATTAAATGGGATAGCAAGAACCAAAACCGTTATGAATATGGTATTTCTTCAAAAGAATCACGTAATAGCGGTTTAAAACGTTATAACCCAGGTTCAAGTTGGACACCATACGTTGAAGTGACAGGAAATTATCGCTTTGATGAAAATTGGACGGTATTTGCAATGGGCCGTGTTGACCGCCTACCAAGTGAAGTGAAAGATAGCCCAATGGTGAATAAAGATGTTTCCGCCATTATGTGGACAGGTGTCACTTACACATTCTAAGTTTGTTATCGAAAGTTAAATTATTGAGCCCCTGATATCATTATGTTTATCAGGGGCTCAATTTTATCTATTTAGAAATCTTATACACTTAGACTGGATGATTAATCTTGCGGTTTATTATCGCGACTGACCATCACTAATGAAAGGCGAGCAGGGTGCTGTGCCTCACTTTTCATTGGGACATTAATCCTTGCCGTTTCTACACAAGCCATTTGTTTGTACCCATTATTTGGCATATCGTCCATACTGCATGATAACTCTGCCCAAGGGTTCCAACAGACAACATCACTATTATGGTAATGATGAATTTCTATTGTACGAGCCCATCCATCATCACGTAATAAGCTATATTCATCCGGTTCTGAATAAATACGGTCAGTATGTTTATTAAATTTGAGAGGTTCATTGGCATAAACTTCTTTATCTGCGACTTTATCGAAATAGTGACCGCCTAACCCATAGACGGTGGCTTTTTGAATATCACTGATATTGAAATAACTATGCAGTGCGGCAGTAGTTTCGAAATCCCCATAACTTTCTAGTTCAAGTTCACATGTTTCACCGAGTTTCATACGGAGGATCAGAGTGAACTCATGTGGCCATAATTTACGGGTATAGTCGGTATCCGTTAACGTGAAGGTTAAAATAACGCCATCTTCATGCTCATTATGTGCGGTGAATTGCCAAGGTAAAATTCGCGCAAAACCATGGCTAGGACTAGCAACAGGGCCGAACCAAGGCCAACAAATAGGGATGCCACCGCGGATAGCTACACCTTCTTTAAAAGCACTTTCTGAACTTAGCCATAAGCAAGGTTTTTGCCCTGCAGGTTGCCAATCAATAAGTTGAGCACCTTGTAAACTGACGGCCCCACGCACCTTAGGGTGCGAGATGACAATGAGTGGAAGCTCGCCGAGTTGGCGTTGAGTGATGTAAGCAGAGACTTGTTTAATGACTGGTAGTGCAAAAAGTTTGTCGTGCATGGTATTAGGCCTGTGTTAATGGAACAGTGTGAATACTCGTCATCTTTCAAACTGCAGCATTGCTGACTGTGTTCATTCACTTGAATTATTTAGAGTATCTATTCGGTATATTTAAAGGCGCGGTGACGCGGTGAATAGTATTCATTCTAAAATAAGTCATGTTTATAGCGTATCCAATAAGAGATCAACCATAAGCGATATAGCAGAAAATATGAAGTGTTAATTTGTTATTGGATACGATACAAAAGAGCCGCCAATCGGCGGCTCAGTTAGACAAATTTCGTTACAGCTCTTATTTAGAGATGTGAGCGATCAAGTCTAATACTTTGTTAGAGTAACCAGTTTCGTTGTCATACCAAGAAACTAATTTAACAAAGTTGTCGTTCAGTGCGATACCAGCTTTAGCATCAAATACTGAAGTCAGTTTCTCACCGTTGAAGTCAGTTGATACAACGTCATCTTCAGTGTAACCCAGAACACCTTTCAGCTCGCCTGCTGCTGCTTCTTTGATTGCATCACAGATTTGAGTGTAAGTTGCTGGTTTTTCTAAACGAACAGTTAAGTCAACTACAGAAACGTTAGGAGTAGGTACACGGAAAGACATACCAGTCAGTTTGCCATTCAGTTCTGGAATAACTTTACCTACTGCTTTAGCCGCACCGGTTGATGATGGGATGATGTTTTGCGCAGCACCACGACCACCACGCCAGTCTTTATGTGAAGGGCCATCAACAGTTTTTTGTGTTGCAGTTGTTGCGTGAACAGTTGTCATCAGGCCTTCAACGATACCGAATTTGTCGTTGATAACTTTAGCCAGTGGAGCTAAGCAGTTAGTTGTACAAGATGCGTTAGAAACGATTTCTTGACCTGCGTAAGCTTTGTGGTTAACGCCCATAACGAACATAGGAGTATCATCTTTAGAAGGGCCAGTCAGAACAACTTTCTTAGCACCTGCTTGGATGTGTTTACGTGCAGTTTCATCAGTTAAGAAGATACCTGTAGCTTCAGCAACGACGTCAACACCGACTTCGTTCCATTTCAGGTTTGCAGGATCTTTTTCTGCTGTTACACGGATTTTTTTGCCGTTTACAACTAGGTGACCATCTTTAACTTCAACAGTACCGTTGAAACGACCATGAGTTGAGTCGTATTTCAGCATGTACGCCATGTATTCTGCATCGAGCAGGTCGTTGATAGCAACGATTTCGATGTCAGAACGCTCTTGTGCAGCACGGAAAACGATACGGCCAATACGACCAAAACCATTAATACCTACTTTGATAGTCATAGTATTTCCACCAGCTATTTATTCGTGAATTAAGTTGTAGTTAAAGTTACCAAAACCTTGCCAGCCGTCAAGCGGAATCGTGTCAATTATTGAAAAAAATCAATTCTGATACCACCAATTGCTTATTTGTCAGCCACTTCAGCGGCAAATACAGCCGCACGTATTATCGGGATTGTGCAGCATAATGAAACCATCTATCAGTGATATATGTGATACGGTTCACAAATCAAAACGGAAAGTAAGATGCTTCTTAGTTTAGAATAGTTTTACAGAAAATGTTGTTAATTTTTTGTTGATTGAAATTGATGTATGATAACCATTGAACATTTTAGTTATTTAAATATTTAGGTGTGACATGTCAAAAAAAGATAACCAACCTATTGATATTTCAGAATTAAATGAAATGCAGCGTTACGTTACACAGCAAGCAGGTACCGAGCCGCCATTCAGTGGCCAATTATTGCATAACCGTAAAGATGGTGTGTACGAATGTTTATGCTGTGGTTCACCTTTATTTATGTCTGAGAGCAAATTTGATGCAGGTTGTGGTTGGCCAAGCTTTTATCAACCCGTCAATGAAGAGGCTATCAAATACATTGAGGATTTCTCGCATGGGATGCATCGCATTGAGGTTCGCTGTCAACACTGTAATGCGCATTTAGGGCATGTATTTCCCGATGGTCCGCAGCCCACGGGGCAGCGTTACTGTATTAATTCAGCATCATTAAGCTTTATCGATGATGATAATGGTGAAAAGACCCGTGGATAAAGAGCTGAAGGGTGCTGAAATTTTAATATTAGAATGACAAAAACGATTCAGCTATCAGCTAAAATTAAGAATAATAAAATAACGTGTTAATTGCGTACTTGAAGGAGCCTTACCGTGAGCGTTGAAGTTAATCCAGAGCAACTTGAACAATTATTAGCAGTGATGACACCTGAAATCTATCAGCGCCTAGTAACCGCAGTTGAGCTAGGTAAATGGCCGGATGGGGTGATGTTAACGCCAGAACAAAAAGAGCATAGCTTGCAAATGGTATTATTGTGGCAGTCGCGGCATAACCATGACCCAGAGCATATGACGGTAGGGACTAATGGCGAAATTACGATGAAGAGCAAACAAGAGCTAAAAACGCTGTTTCAAGGTGAAATGTTGGCAACATTAAAACCGCAAAATAATGATGAGTAACAGTTACTCTGTAGATCTGTAGAATAGTTTGGTTATTCAATAGGGTGTTGTACAGTGACAGCGTCACTAAAACAAGTTTTCTCAATTGATATGAGAAAACTTGTCTACAAAGTCTGGGTTAATGCAGGTCAGTTAACGTGATTAACCTCGCGCCTTGCTTTTTCATTTCGTCTAAAGCTTCTTGGCTGTCATTGGCTGCAAGATTAACACCTCTACATCCATCCACTAGAACATCTACGCTATAGCCTAATTTTAGGGCATCTAACACGGTAAATTTGACACAGTAATCCGTCGCAATTCCCATAATAATTAAATGTGAAATGTGTTGTTCTTGTAACCATGCATGCAGGCGGGTTTGGCTAATTTTATCGTTATCGAAAAAGGCACTATAGCTATCAACCTGTGGGTTTTCCCCTTTGGTGAAAGTTGCACTAATCAGTGATTGGTTTAAATCTGAGTGTAATTTAGCGCCGTGCTCACCTTGTACGCAATGAATAGGCCACCAAACTTGTGTAATGCCATTTAGCTCACCGACTTCGCCAATTTGAGTATTTGAATTAGCCGCAAAACTAAGATGTGTCGCGGGATGCCAATCTTGGCTTGCAATGATGTCTATCTGTTTTTGTTGGCAAATAGCCATCGCCTTATTAGCAACATCAATAACATGTTCACTTTCATTTACTGCTAATGTGCCACCGGTGCAAAAATCGTTTTGTAAATCGACTAACAGTAATGCTGCTTTCATTGTGTCCTCAGTATGTTATCTGTTATTCATCAGCATAGCTCAACTCGCCGCGTAAATTATTCTGCATTAACTCTCGGATTAAAGCGGGGGTATAATTTTGGCTTAGTAAGTAGTGCAATTTACTTAAGGCGGCTTCAAAAGTCATGTCGTATCCACTTATCACACCAGCTTCTGCAAGAGCGTGTCCTGTGGCATAGCCTTCCATATTAACACGGCCAGAAATACATTGTGTCAGGTTCACCACAATAATGCCTCGGTTCGTTGCCTCGCGAAGTATACGTAGTAATTCAGGCTGTTGAGGGGCATTACCGACACCGTAAGAGCGCAATATAAGCGCTTTGACAGGTTGTTGGAGAATATTGCGAACAATCTCAACCGAGAGTCCCGGATAAAGTGTAACAACACCGATAGGTTGAGGTGTAATTCGGTGGCTTTTAAATTCACCTATGCCAATAGGTGCAGGGCACGTATTGAATGTACGAATATTGATACCCGCCTCCATTAAGGGGGAGCAGTTAGGTGAGCTGAAAGCATCAAAGCCGTCAGCATGAGCCTTAACGGTGCGGTTACCGCGATATAATTTGTTATTAAAAAACAGCCCTACCTCATTAACAGGGTAATTGGCCGCTAAATATAAGGCATTTAATAGATTTGTTTGCCCATCAGAACGTAATGCTTCTAATGGTATTTGTGACCCTGTCACGATCACCGGCTTTTTCAAGTTTTCAAACATGAAAGATAAGGCTGAGGCGGTGAAAGCCATGGTATCAGTGCCATGTAATATAACAAACCCATCATAAAGTGGATAATTTTCCCGAATATCATCAGCGATGAGCTGCCAATCTTCAGGAGTGATATCAGATGAATCAATCAACGGTTGATGCTCACGGATGGTAAACTCAGGCATTTCAGGGCGGTGAAACTCGGGCATTTGAGCTAACTGAGTTTGCAAATGACCAGAAACAGGAACATATCCCTGTGGTGAATGGCGCATGCCAATTGTTCCGCCTGTGTAAACTACATAAATTGATTTCTTCTGCATCTTATTACCTAATTTATCCAACTTATCGAAGGAGAATGATTATCAGGATTTTGACGCATTTGTTAGCGTATTACTATCGTTAACTTGCGAATAATTAGATTGATATGGGGTTATTGATGAGTTTGTGAGAGAAATCCCCTTCATTAGCGCTGAAGGGGATTTAGCGATCAGTTAATTTCCGCGCAATTTAAGCAAAATGCGTAGCGGTTTTGAGGGTCATTCATTTTTAAGAAAAACTGAGCTTGCTGGCGGATATCCGTTGCGACTGCTGGGGGCAAAAACACCTGTAGTACATCCGGCATCGCGGCTTGAACGCTAGTGGTTAATTCAAGCAACAATTGATCCATGAAAGTCATCTCAGGCTTCATCCAATCTAGCTTAACATCAGTGAGTTTAGCGAGTTCTGCGGCTTTATCTATCGCAGTATCAAAATCACCTAGCTGGTCTACAAGGCCATTTTTAAGCGCGTCTTGCCCGATCCACACACGGCCTTGAGCGATTTTATCTATCTCTGCAGGTGTTTTATGGCGAGCTTTCGCGACTAAGCCAATAAATGTCTCATAACCATTTTCAATAGTAATTTGCATCATGTCAGCAAATTGTGGGCTAATCCCTTTAGTCAGAGAAATATCGGCTAATGGTGATGTTGATACTCCATCAGTATACACCCCAATAGAATCTAAAGATTTTTCAAAGGTATTGATCACACCAAATATACCAATTGAACCTGTCAGTGTGTTTGGACTGGCAATAATATAGTCAGCTGGAGTCGATACCCAATACCCGCCAGATGCTGCCATTCCCCCCATAGAAACCACCACGGGTTTACCGGCAGCATGGGCCGAAGCCAGTTCACTGCGGATCAAATCAGAAGCGCTTACACTTCCACCCGGGCTATTAACGCGTAACACAATTGCTTTAATATTATCATCAAGGCGAGCATCACGAATTTGTGCTGCGATGGTATCGCCTCCTGCAATCCCAGCCGTTTGCGGGCCATCCATGATAGCACCTTGAACAACAATCACGGCGATATTGCCACTTTGATTCGCATTGGTATCTGTTATTTTAGCGGAGTAATCATAGATACTAATATTATTGAATTGTTTATTTTCTTTATTCCAGCCAAAGTGTTTACTGAGTAAATCTTCAACTTCTTCGTTTGTATAAAGTTTATCAACCAATTTTTGTTTTAAAGCATATTGCGCGCTATCGCCTTTGACAGAACGTAATTGTTCTAAAATAGCATCAGCTCCAGGGAAAATTTGCGTGCTGGTAGTATTGCGGTTTTTGGCGATATCTGCGAGGTAATTGTTCCACAGGGCATCCAACCATTGTTTATTGGCCAAACGTGCTTCAGGGGACATTTCATCACGCATTAATGGCTCAACTGCTGATTTATAGGTACCAACACGGAAAATATGGCTACTGACTTTAAGTTTTTCTAACAGTGACTTGTAATAAAGGCCATTAGTTGCGAAACCATATACCCCAACAGCACCTTGTGGTGTGAGGTAGATATCATCAGCGTAACTGGCGAGATAGTATTGTGATTGGCTATAACTGCTACCGATGGCGTAAACCTGTTTCCCTGAACTTTTAAATTCATTGATTGCTTTACCGATATAAGCCAGAGAAGGTTGGTCGGCGCCAACTAAATCATCTAGGCGTAATACCATTCCTGTAATACGGTCATCATTTGCGGCGGTACGAATAGTATCAACGATGTCGAATAATGAATTTTCTTGCATGCGGCTATTTGAAGTACCAAGTAGTTCACGGCTCATACGACCAAATGGGTCTGGAGCAGAAACTTGGTCTACGATAACGCCCTGCAAATCAACATACAAAGCACCAAAATAATTTTTTTCGGGTTGAGTTTCTGTTTGGTAAAGCGCAATTGACCCAATAACGACAAAGAATAATACTAAGAAAATGGCGTTAAAAACGAATTCCCTAATAAAGTTTAGTGCTCGCCAGCTAATTCTAAAGATGGTAGCGATGATGTCCCAAAGTTGACGCATGTTTTCTCCTATCCTGTATATTTTGCACCACACGGGTGTTAGCTTCACTGGTTTGCCGTTGACTTATGGCACAAACTATTTTTGGATATTACATAAATATGTCTTTCTACAGTTGGGCTATTTCCGCCTGTAGCATGAATTTACGACAGTATACTCAAAAGCAAATCCGTTACCCGATCATCACATCGAATTGTTGATGTCTTAGTTGTATCAATACAATTAGTTGCAACTGCGGGCTATTTTTATGCATAACAAAATTATGATCAGCAAGGTACAATGCTTCAATGATATTTTTCATGTGTGACAAATGATACAATTCAATGAATTTATAACGTAATTTTACCTAGCGAATAACCGTTATTATTGTATTAGTGTAAGCGATTTTCCTTTAAGCTGAAACAATAGATAGCGTGGGTATCATTATCTAATTGAATGATTATCATATCAGTTTACTCTTAAACGGAGACAAATATGGATGCTTTAACCCTTTTGTTGAACCGCCGTTCAGCTTCAAGACTCACATCACCAGCACCCCAAGGTGAAGAACTTAACAATATACTTGCTGCGGGGATGAGAGCACCTGATCACGGAGCTTTGAAACCATGGCATTTTGTTGTTATGCAAAATGAAGGTATTAACCGCTTCAGTGAGCTATTAGAAAAAGCGGCAATTGAAGGGCAATTAGGTGCTGAAGTAGAAGAAAAAGCACGTAACGCACCTTTTCGCGCTCCACTCATTATTACTGTAATTGCGAAATTAAAAGACCATCCGAAAATACCACAATGGGAACAATTAGTTGCTGCGAGTTGCACTGTACAAGCAATGCAGATGGCTGCGGTTGCTCAAGGCTTTGGCGGTATATGGCGCTCAGGAGCATGGACAGAAGATGCCGTGGTTCGTGCGGGATTAGGTTGTGGAGATAACGACCGTATTGTTGGATTTCTTTATTTAGGTACGCCAGAGCTTAAAGCACCAGCAAAAGTGCAAACACCTGATATGACAGGCTTTGTATCTTATTTCTAATAAAGAGAATAATAATGACTGAAAAAATTAGATTAACGCAATATAGTCATGGTGCAGGCTGCGGCTGTAAAATTGCACCGAAAGTATTAGAGCAAATTTTACACACGGAACAAGCAAAATTTCATGACCCACATTTGTTAGTTGGAAATGAAACGAAAGATGATGCGGCGGTTTATGATCTCGGTAACGGGATTGGTATCATCAGCACGACAGATTTTTTTATGCCGATCGTTGACTCTCCGTTTGAGTTTGGCCGTATTGCTGCAACTAACGCGATTAGCGATATCTTTGCTATGGGTGGAAAACCGATTATGGCAATCGCTATTTTAGGCTGGCCAATTGCTAAGTTACCGCCTGAAGTGGCTCGTGAAGTGATTGAGGGGGGCCGAGCTGCTTGTGCGGATGCTGGCATATCATTGGCTGGAGGGCACTCTATTGATGCACCTGAGCCTATTTTTGGTTTGGCAGTTACAGGTGTTGTGAATACGGAATATGTGAAGAAAAATAGTGCTGCAACAGCAGATTGCGAACTGTTCTTGACTAAACCGCTTGGGATTGGCGTTTTGACAACGGCAGAGAAAAAAGGGGTACTTTCGCCGGAACATCAACACTTAGCGGCAGAAACCATGTGCCAAATGAATAAGTTAGGAGCGGTGGTTGCGCCTTTAGAGGGAGTGACGGCTATGACGGATGTAACCGGTTTCGGTTTATTGGGACATTTAAGTGAGATTTGCGAAGGGTCTAAAGTTCGCGCTGAAATTTCCTTTAGTAAAGTCCCTAAATTAGCCAACGTCGAAAAATATATTGAAGCAGGTTGCGTTCCTGGTGGAACAACCCGTAACTTCGACAGCTATGGTCACCTTATTGGCCCAATGAGTGATATGCAACGTCAGCTATTGTGCGACCCACAAACCTCTGGTGGCTTACTCATTGCAGTAAAACCTTCCGAAGTCTCTAAAATTAAAGAGATTGCACAGCAGCAAGGTGTTTTGTTACAGTCTATCGGTAAATTATTACCCCATCAGGATAATGTTCCTTTAGTTGAAGTGATAGATTAATTTATGCGTTTGTTTATTGCGGAAAAACCGAGCCTTGCAAGGGCCATTGCAGATGTATTACCCAAACCCCATAAACGCGGTGATGGTTTTATTCAATGTGGTGATGGCCAAACCGTAACATGGTGCATT
The DNA here is from genome assembly GCF_028479245.1 of Providencia sp. PROV223. Lineage (NCBI taxonomy): Bacteria > Pseudomonadati > Pseudomonadota > Gammaproteobacteria > Enterobacterales > Morganellaceae > Providencia > Providencia sp. PROV223. Next base: position 60,580 of record NZ_JAMPNG010000005.1, on the reverse strand, counting down.
GGCCACCTTTTAGAGCAGGCGGAACCCGATGCTTATGAACCTCGGTACGCACGTTGGAATCTTCAGGATTTGCCAATTATCCCGGATAAGTGGCAATTGAAGCCCCGTCCCGCAGTAACTAAACAATTAAAAACCATTGAAACATTACTGAAGCAAGCTTCAATAGTCGTCCATGCAGGAGACCCCGATAGAGAAGGTCAACTGCTGGTGGACGAAGTGCTTGATTTTTTAAAGCTCGATCCTGAGAAACGCAAAGCCGTAAAACGTTGTTTGATCAACGACCTTAACCCACAAGCCGTTGAGCGGGCAATTGACCGCTTAAGAGAAAATCGTGAGTTTATCCCTCTTTGTGTCTCCGCCTTAGCGAGAGCACGGGCAGATTGGCTATATGGCATCAATATGACTCGTGCTTATACACTATTAGGGCAACGAGGTGGATATCAAGGTGTTCTTTCTGTTGGGCGGGTACAAACGCCAGTTTTGGGCCTAGTTGTTAGGCGCGATGAAGAAATAGAAAATTTTATCCCTAAAGATTATTTCGAGGTGAAAGCCCATATTGTTACGCCAAAAGATGAGCGTTTTGTGGCGATATGGCAGCCAAGTGACTCCTGTATTGATTACCAAGACGAAGAAGGGCGTTTGTTCCATCGGCCGCTTGCAGACCATGTGGTATCGCGTATTGAGGGGAAGCCTGCCATAGTGACGCAATATCAGGACAAGCGCGAGTCTGAAATTGCACCATTGCCTTTCTCTTTGTCGTCTTTACAGATTGAAGCCGCTAAAAAGTATGCGTTGAGTGCACAAGAAGTATTGGATATATGCCAACGCTTGTATGAAACACATAAGTTAATTACTTATCCTCGTTCGGATAGCCGCTATTTACCGGATGAGCATTTTGCAGGGCGACACAGTGTATTGAATGCCATTACTGTGCATCAGCCTGATCTCACTGAATTTGAACTGCCAGAGTTAGATAAAAAGAATCGTTGTTGGGACGATAAAAAAGTGGACGCCCACCATGCAATTATTCCAACTGCAAAAACGGCAGCAGTAAAATTAACGGAAAATGAAAGTAAAATTTACCAACTGATTGCACGTCAATATATTATTCAGTTCATGGCGGATGCGGTTTACCGTAAGTGTACTATTGATCTTGAAATTGAAAAGGGTAAATTTATTGCAAAAGCTCGGTTTCTTGCTGAAGCGGGCTGGCGAGTTGTATTAGGCAATAAAGAGCGCGATGCTGAAAATGATGGTATGCCTTTGCCAGTTGTGAGTAAAAATGATGAGTTATTATGTGAGAAAGGGGAAGTTGTCGAACGGCAAACGCAGCCTCCGCGCCCTTTTACGGATGCAACGCTATTATCAGCAATGACTGGGATTGCTCGGTTTGTGCAAGATAAAGCATTAAAAAAAGTATTGCGAGAAACGGATGGGCTTGGTACGGAAGCGACTAGGGCGGGCATCATTGACTTACTATTTAAGCGCCAATTTCTCTTCAAAAAAGGGCGTTACATTCATTCCTCTCCGGCAGGAAGGGCTCTAATTCATGTTCTCCCCGATATGGCAACATTACCGGATATGACTGCTCATTGGGAGTCCGTACTGACTCAAATTAGTGAAAAACAATCACGTTATGATGATTTTATGCATCCGTTAGGTCAAACGTTGATGCAATTAATTCACCATGCACGCCAATTTACAAATTTGAGGGCATTTCGAGAGTTACCAGCCCCATCAGCAAAAGCAGGGAAAAAACCTGCAATAACAGGCAAGAAGAAAACGAAAAAGAAAGAGGATTAGTTGAGTTTGGTTAACCAATAAAAGGCGCTTTAAGCGCCTTTTTGCATTATAACTAGTGATGAAATTTATTTTGTTAGGTCAAACTCAGACCACACCGGTGCATGGTCTGATGGCTTTTCCATTCCGCGAATATCATAATCAATACCCGTTGCGATACAACGTTCAGCAAGGTTATTTGAGGCTAGTAATAAATCAATACGTAAACCGCGGTTATCATCAAAGCCCTTAGAACGGTAGTCAAACCAAGAGTAGCAATCAGCAACATCAGGATTTTTAGCTCGGTATGTATCGACCAAGCCCCAGCCTAACAATTTAGCTAACCATTCACGTTCTTCAGGTAAAAAAGAGCATTTTCCGGTTTTTAACCAACGTTTGCGGTTTGCATCACCAATACCGATATCCAGATCGGTTGGGCTAATATTCATATCACCCATAATGAGTAATTGAGACTCAGCCGTTTGTGTTGATGTAATGTAATTTTGTAAATCTTGATAGAATTTTTCTTTTGCTGGAAACTTAGTTGGGTGGTCGCGGCTTTCCCCTTGAGGAAAATAACCATTAACAACAGTCAATGGGCCACGCTCTGTTTGGATGTCAGCCATGATAATACGGCGCTGTGCGTCATCATCGTCAGTTGGAAAGCCTTTGCGGACAGCAAGAGGTTCATTTTTTGTTAAAAGAGCCACGCCATAATGGGCTTTTTGGCCGTGATAAAAAACATGATAGCCGAGCTGACTAACCTCTTCATAAGGGAACATATCATCATGGACTTTTGTTTCTTGTAAGCCAATAACCTCAGGTTGATGTTTTTCGATGATTGCAGCGAGTTGGTGAGGACGAGCTCGGAGGCCATTGATATTGAACGATATGAATTTCATGGTTTTTTATCACCTAGTTTTATGATTATTATGCGTATTCTACCAGATGGTAGCAATACTGTAACCCCGAGTAGCATGTTTCAACGATTAGGTTGTTTTATAGCCAACAACGATTATGATAAAAATGGTCATTACATAACTCATTCTTGGTACAATATCAAAATTTAGCGTTTAATATAAAAGTTATAATAAATTTAGTTAAACAAAAAATATTATAATTAATTAAATTTATTATGGGTGCTAGAATTTAATTTCTGATTAAAATTAAATTAATAATTTCAATATTAACTAGTTTTAATTTCATTTAAAGTCAATTGGTTATTTATATTTTAATGTGATTTAATAGTGGAGGCATAAAAAATAATTAATCGAAACAGTATAATATATTGCTTTGTAATGATGGAAATTATAAAAATACTTTTATGAAATATTGTTAATCATTCAATAAAAAATCAACTTTGACTTTTTATTTTTTGGATTAATTTATGGGCTAATCAATATAATTATTAATGAGAAAGTTAAGTATGTTGATTAACATTTTAATAAATGGAATGGGGTCATAGATATGTTCTTTTCAAGAAAATTAGAGGCGTTTATGGCGGTTGTTGAAAATGGCTCGTTAAGCAAAGCGGCAAGAGTGATGAACCGTACGACACCTCCCATCGCGAAGTCAATCAAAGACTTTGAGACAAGCCTAGGTAAACGGCTTTTTAAACGAGAAAAATTTGGAATGACATTAACTAAGGACGGCCAAGAGCTTTATAACGATCTAAGAGATCTTTATTTACAGGAGAAAGAAATAACGAAAAAACATTTTTCAGGTTATATAATCAATGAGGCTAATATTTATTATGACTGGGGAAAGGAAAATCATTTAATTAATTTATATCAATCAGCACATCAAAATAATGTACAAGTAAATATATTAAGGTTTAATTATGATGAAGTAGATGAAATTGTCGATTATGATGGAAATACACTTATTCTTAGTTCAGAGCAGGTTGTCAGCGAACGGTTTTCATTACAAAAAATAATAGAAAATTCACCATTAGGTATTTATTGTCGGAAAGAACTATATGAAAAATTTCATTATGACCTTGTTACATTATTACAAAAAAGTACCTGGTTATGTGACCCCGCATTTTATAAAAGTTCTTTAATGAGCGATTTATTAGCAAAAATTGAAACGGTTGATAATAAAACGAGCGTGAGACAAATGGATAATATTGGCTGTTGCCAAAGTTTTATTCAAGATGGTGACTTTATAGGTATTATAGACCACTATCCAGAAGAAGAATTAATTGATAAATCATTAATTTATATACCATTAAACAAGATTTTGGGGAAAAGTGTTTGTTACATTTATAAATCAAAATCACACTCTAGTGTACTAAATCGTTTTATGGGTGTTGTTGATAAATTAGGGGGGGATGTTAATTAAATGGTGGTGGGAGAAGGATTCGAACCTTCGAAGTCTGTGACGGCAGATTTACAGTCTGCTCCCTTTGGCCGCTTGGGTATCCCACCAGATTTTGAGTTGCTGTAATCATTGACAGCGGGCGGCATCATATCAAATGACGCGCCGCTGTAAAGCATTAATTTTCAATAAAATGGTCGTTTGCTGTTTTTTTATTCTTAATGCGTGTTAAATCAACAAAGTGTTGTTAAATAAGCCACTGCGTTGGCTTATAAAATAATGGTGCGATTACCATATACAAATACACGTTGAGCTAAGACCCAGTAAAGGGCATGACTTAGTACATTTTTTTCAACGTCACGTCCAGCACGCATCATATCATCCGCTGTGAATGTATGGTCTACATTAATCACGTTTTGTGTAATGATTGGCCCTTCATCAAGGCTGTCATTAACAAAATGCGCTGTAGCACCAATAATTTTTACGCCACGCTCATAAGCTTGGTGATAAGGACGGGCACCAATAAAGGCAGGTAAAAACGAATGGTGAATATTGATAATCTGGTTTGGATAATGCTGAACAAATGCGGGCGTTAATACGCGCATATATTTAGCCAACACAACGTAGTCAGGCTGATACTGGTCAATCTGTACTGTCATTTTTTCGTCATGTTGTTCGCGAGTTAAGCCTTCATGACTAATATGGTGGAATGGGATGCCAAATTGTTCGACTAAGTTTCTTAGCGTATCGTGGTTTCCAATAACAGCAGCAATTTCAACATCCAAGCCATCATAAGCACTTTTCATGAGTAGGTCGCCCAGACAATGTGCTTCTTTGGTTACCATGACGACAATACGACGCCGGCCTGCAGTGTTTAATTCACGTTGAGACCCAACAGGCAATGCATCGTCGAGATCCGCTAATAATGTTTCATCGTTGAAAATGCCTTCTAACTCAGTTCTCATGAAGAAACGGCCAGTGTGATGATCAACAAATTCATTATTTTGTACGATATTGAGTTGGTGTTTATAGCAAATATTGGTGATTTTCGCGATTAATCCTTTCGCGTCAGGGCAAATTGTCCTGAGAATTTTCTTTTGTACAATTTTGTGTTGCATGAAACAGCCTAATCCTTAACTAACAAAGCGATATAAAAAACGACAGATTGAGTATTAAATGTGTCTCATTAGACAGGCATTAAATAAAGGGTAATTAGTCTGGGTGCCCACACTTTTTATATTTTTGACCAGAGCCACAAGGACATAAATCATTACGACCAATTTTTGGGTTAATACCGTCTATATAATACCAACACGAATCCATCTTAATAAAACGTGAACGTTCATGAATAAGCTGCTTATGATCAGCTTTTTCATCAATAAAGCAAGCCGAAAATTCGACATAAGCTTCATCGGGATTTTTAGCATAAGAAGAACTAATAACACGAAGACCACACCAGCGTGTCTTCGAAAAACTATTTACAATTTCGTGGTGCCATTCTTGAGCATGGCAATCCGGGTGCCATGTTTTAATCAGATAATCGGCATTTTGGTGAACATAAGCGCTATATCTGGAGCGCATAAGCTGTTCAGGCGTCTGTGGAATAGATTTTCCTTGTAAAAAAGGTGCGCAGCATTGTTCAAATTGTGCTTCGTTGCCACAGCAACACCTATCTTCTACTTGTGATTTCATAACACTCTCTATAAAAATAAGTATAAGATTGAAAAGTCACTATACTTAAATGATGGCGAATAAATGATTTTATCGTATGAATAATTGTATTGTTAATTAAACCAGGCTTTTGCAGTAGGTATCTTATGAAAAATAGAAAAGTACTCATAATAGAAGACGAAATCACCTTCTGTACAATTTTAAAAAATTACCTCGAAACGCTGGGTATTGAGATCTATACCGCAGATAATGGTCAATTAGCAATAGAGATGTTAACAATAAACGGTATCACCCCTGATATCATTCTCTGTGACCTTAATATGCCGATAATGAATGGTGAAGCGTTTATGCGAGAGCTTATTGCTCGTAATATTGATATTCCAGTCATTGTGATTACGGCAACAACTGATTTTACTCAGTTAGATAGAATGTTTCGTTTAGGGGCTAAAGATGCTTTGCTTAAGCCAATAAAAAATTTAGATGAAGTTAAAGTGACCCTACTTTCTGCACTGTATCCTGAGAAAAATAGCCTAACAGAGCTAATGGGAGAGGAAATTCATCAGATTTCTACATTAATGCAAGATCATACTCAAGATATGTTGACGGTGTTGAAGCAGTTACAACCGCCAGTAAACCAAATTATAAATAATTACCGAATTAACTATCGCCAACTTAATGAAGCTAACCGCTTTGGTTTATTATTAGACTTAGCTGCTATTTCAGACAGCCAAATAGGATTTTACTGCATTGACACTGAGCGCTCTCCCCAAGAAGGTATTATGGCTGCTTTTTTGATTCGTGTGGTGTTCAATGACCTATTAAAAAGTGCGGTAAGCTACCCAGAAAAAAAATTACCGAATATTGATAGGATTATTAATCAAATAAATTATTTACTAGAGGATTCGGGGTTTAGTGGGCAATTTCCTCTCTTATTGGGGTATTTTAATACACAGAATAAAGCAATTATAATGGCGAGTGCGGGCTTAGAAGCGGAAATAACGACAGAAAATACGCATGTTAAGTTACCAAGAAGTCTTCCTTTAGGTACACTTAAATTTTATCAATCTAACCATTTAGAGGTAAAAGGAAATGCTTGGCAGTGTTTAATACGTAATAATAGTCAGAAAATAAAACTTATGTTTAACCCGGAGACATAATTAATGTCTAAAATGCATGCATGTGTCATCTAAATAACCCTATTCAGACTCGTCGCTATTTATTCATAAATATTTCCTGATATACTTTTGCGCACTTAAAATGCCTCTTGATACTTTAGTGAAATTTGAGAGGCAAGGATGATATCTGGAGTGATAAAAATGACACAGCGCAAGGTGCGTAAAGCGGTAATCCCTGTTGCAGGCTTAGGGACTCGTATGCTTCCTGCAACAAAAGCTATTCCAAAAGAAATGTTGCCAATAGTCGATAAGCCACTTATTCAATATGTTGTTAATGAGTGTATTGCTGCGGGGATCAATGAAATTGTTTTAGTAACACATTCATCAAAAAATTCCATTGAGAACCACTTTGACACAAGCTTTGAGTTAGAAGCTATTTTAGAAGCGCGTGTTAAGCGCCAGTTATTGGATGAGGTTCAATCTATTTGTCCAAGTCATGTAACGATTATGCAAACGCGACAAGGAATAGCAAAAGGATTAGGGCATGCAATTTTGTGTGCTAAACCGTTAGTCGGTGAAGAACCTTTTGCGGTTATTTTACCTGATGTCATTTTAGACCGTTACAGTACAGATTTAACTAAATTTAACTTGCGTGAAATGCTCGAACAATATGAATCAACAGGTGCAAGTCAAATTTTAGTTGAGCCAGTCCCTGAAGAAGATGTATCTAGCTATGGTATTGTGGATTGCAGTGGAGAAACGCTAGCACCTGGGGATAGCAAAAGAATTGTTCGTATGGTTGAAAAACCAAAACGTGAAGAAGCTCCATCTAATTTATCTATTGTTGGTCGTTATGTTTTATCTGAAAAGATTTGGGATGCATTAGCTAAAACAGCTCCCGGTGCTGGTGATGAAATACAATTAACTGATGCTATTGCATTAATGATGGAAAATAATGAGCCTGTAGAGGCCTACCACTTATGTGGTAAAAGTCATGACTGTGGAAATAAATTAGGTTATATGAAAGCATTTGTTGAATATGGAATGCAGCATGATGCGTTGGGTGAAGAGTTTACTCAGTGGCTGAAGAAATTATCAGCGTCATTGAATGCAGCAAAATAAAATTTCACAATAAATTTTTATTAAAGGCTAACTTAATTTGTTAGCCTTTTTTATGCGTGAAAAAATAAATTATTAACAATAAACGTCAGGTATTAAGGCGTATCGCTCTGATTTAGACTGTTTAGTTGCTACTCATTATAAGTGAGAGGTGTACAAAAATTAACATATAACCCCATTACATAAATAAAATCACTGAACAATATTTAAGTTTATCTAATTAAGCTTACATATCTTTACTACTCTGTTTTATTTATCATGATTATTTGATTGGTAGTATAATACAGCGCAAAGGCTTAAACAGAACAGTTAATTGAAGTGGGCAGTAGTTATGCGGCTTTAGTGCTAAAAAAGGGAGCTATAATAGCTAAGCGCTTTTTCTTAGTAGAGGTTAATATAAAATAATATATAAAGGTTGAAACAAAAACACCCTTATAAAAGGGTGTTTAGAATACATGTATAGGCTATTAGATTAAGAAATCATCTAAAGATTTGCCTTGTTCTTCAATGGCAACTTTGATTACTGCTGGAGTACGGCCTTGGCCTGTCCAAGTTTTAGTTTCGCCATTTTCATCAACATATTTATATTTAGCTGGACGTGCAGCACGTTTAGCACGGGTGCTAGTGCTTTTACCTGAGTCCATTGTTTGCAGAAGGTCATTTAAATCGACGCCTTGCTCAAGAATCATTTCACGAACTTTTTCCAATTTACGGTTACGTTCTTCTAATTCCGCGCGAGCTTGGCTCTCTTCATCACGACGTTCTTCAACAACGACGGTTAATTTTTCCAGCATTTCTTCTAAAGATTCTAAAGTTACTTCGCGAGCTTGAGCACGAAGAGTACGGATGTTATTTAACGCTTTTAATGATTCGCTCATTTTCCTGGTCTCAAATTATTTGTTGGCATGTGTACAGTAATAATAGAATGCTATTTTAAATTCTGCAATAGCTAAATTACTTCCTTAGTTTAAAAGTAATCTTTAACGAATGCAATTTTTTTACAAAAGAAAAATAAACTTTTCGTAGATATATATATAGCTATTATCAATAACTGAACTAAACGAAAAATAGGAATAAGCCAAAATCTTAGTGATTAAATAATTCAAAAAAGAAGAGGCGTGTCTCATTTTACTTTTACTCGGAATGAATTGAAGGGAAGGTCAGGCTTAAATTTTCTTTTTTTGATGATGCTTTTTAGCGGAATGTGCTTTAGTTGAAACTGTTTATAGTTAATATCAAATTGATTTTTATTGCATACGTGCTAAGTAATATTTGCAATAAGGTACAAGTTGAGCCCCAAAAAAAAGTTAAATTTTCAATAAGTAAAGGGCATCTACACCAATATTGTTAATCCTCAAGTATGTTTTATGGTAAAATTATTATGTATATTAATTTTGAGGGAACAGCCAAATGGCTCAGCTTTACTTTTATTATTCAGCAATGAACGCGGGAAAATCAACGTCATTATTGCAATCATCGTATAACTATAATGAAAGAGGAATGCGTACGGTTATTTTTACGGCAGAGATAGATAACCGTTTTGAACAAGGAAAAGTCTCATCGCGAATAGGTTTATCTGCGGAAGCGTTACTATACTCAACAACAACAAATATGGCCGAGTTAATCAAAAAAGAAAATAGTGTACAAAAAGTACATTGTGTTCTTATTGATGAATGTCAGTTTCTAACAAAAAAACAAGTTGAAGAATTATGTGACATAGTCGATAACGAGGATATTCCGGTTTTATGTTATGGATTGCGTACCGACTTTGCAGGACAATTATTTGAGGGTAGTCAATATTTGCTTGCTTGGGCTGATAAATTAGTTGAGCTAAAAACGGTTTGCTATTGCGGGCGTAAGGCGAGCAAGGTATTACGTATAGGAAGTGATGGGGTGCCTGTATATGAAGGCTTACAAGTTGATATAGGTGGTAATGAAAAGTATATCTCTGTTTGTCGTAAGCACTATTCAGAAGCAATAAAACAAGCTCAGTTGATGAATGAGGGCGTTATACCTAAGCAGCCACTTCATTTTCGATGAGCAGAAATATTTTGGTGTAGGGACTAAAATAGGCTTCGGTTATCGGATTATTACGGCAGTTAATGAAATCAACTCAGTGGGTTAAATTATTTTATATAATATTGATTTTATGTATTCTTGCTGTCATCCATTTCAAATAGTGAAACAAAAGGCACTACAATAATTGTAGTGCCTTTATTTTAAATAATGTTTAACACATTATTTCTTAGCGTTTTTCTTTTCTACTTCTTTTTTTACGGCTGTTTTTTTCTGAGGCGCTTTTTTTCCTCTTTATCAATCACAGGCGTATCTTGATGCTCAACAAACTCACGACCATAATAAGAATCCAGTAATAACTGTTTAATTTCAGAGATTAAAGGATAGCGGGGGTTTGCTCCTGTACATTGGTCATCAAATGCATCTTCAGAAAGTTTATCTACACGGGCTAAGAAGTCGGCTTCAGTTACACCAGTCTCACGAATAGATTTAGGAATGCCTAAATCAGCTTTCATTTCCTCCAACCATGCGAGTAATTTTTCAATTTTCTCAGCAGTCCGATCTCCAACTTTAGTGAGCCCTAAATGATCTGCAATTTCTGCATATTGGCGACGTGCATGAGGTCGATCGTATTGGCTAAACGCAGTTTGTTTTGTTGGGTTATCATTAGCATTAAAACGGATAACATTACAAATTAATAATGCGTTCGCAAGGCCATGAGGAATATGGAACTCTGAACCAAGTTTGTGAGCCATTGAGTGACAGACACCTAAGAATGCGTTTGCAAATGCAATACCCGCAAGTGTTGCTCCGTTATGTACACGTTCTCTTGCAACAGGGTTTTTAGCGCCTTCGTGGTAACTGGCTGGTAAATAATCTTTTAATAAACTCAGGGCTTTAAGTGCTTGTCCGTCAGTAAATTCATTTGCTAAAACAGAAACATAAGCTTCCAATGCATGGGTGACAGCATCTAAACCACCAAAAGCTGTTAACGATTTAGGCATATTCATGACTAAGTTCGCGTCAACAATTGCCATATTTGGTGTTAATGCATAATCCGCTAATGGATATTTTTGGCCTGTTTTATCATCAGTCACTACCGCAAATGGAGTCACTTCTGAACCCGTACCGGAGGTCGTTGTGATAGCAACTAATTTAGCCTTAACGCCCATTTTAGGGAAACGGTGGATACGTTTACGTATATCCATGAAACGTAATGCTAATTCCTCAAAATGAGTTTCGGGGTGTTCATACATAACCCACATAATTTTAGCCGCATCCATTGGTGAACCACCACCTAATGCAATAATGACATCAGGTTGGAATGCTTGCATTTGTGCTGCACCTTTACGAACAACCGTTAATGTCGGGTCTGCCTCAACTTCAAAGAAAACATCAGTTTCAATCTGATGTTTTTTGAGAACGCTAATGACTTCATCAACATAACCATTATTGAATAGATAGCCATCGGTTACGATAAAGGCGCGTTTTGCACCGTCAGTTGCAATCTCTTCAAGGGCGATAGGTAGACAACCACGGCGGAAGTAGATTGAGTTCGGAAGTTTATGCCACAACATATTTTCAGCTCTCTTCGCCACAGTTTTGGTATTGATAAGGTGTTTTGGACCGACGTTTTCAGAGATGGAGTTACCCCCCCAAGAACCGCAACCTAGTGTAAGAGAAGGCGCTAATTTAAAGTTGTACAGGTCACCAATACCGCCTTGTGACGCTGGCGTATTGATTAAAATACGCGCAGTTTTCATTTTTTGGCCAAAATAGTTAACTCGCTCATGTTGGTTATCTTGGTCAGTATATAGGCAAGAGGTATGGCCAATTCCCCCCATTTCAACTAATTGTTCTGCTTTTGCAACGGCATCTTCAAAATTCTTACCACGATACATGGCTAATAATGGAGACAGTTTTTCATGGGCGAACGGTTCTGACTCATCAATAGTTTTTACTTCACCAATTAAGATTTTAGTTGTTTTTGGCACGCTAATACCGGCCATTTCGGCAATTTTATAAGCAGGTTGACCAACAATGGCGGCGTTTAGGTTGCCATTTTTTAAGATGATATCTTGAACTGCTTTGAGTTCTTTTCCTTGCAGCAGGTAGCCACCATGGCTGGAAAAACGCTCGCGAACTTGGTTGTAGATTTCATCCACGACTACAACGGATTGTTCAGATGCACAAATAACCCCGTTGTCGAATGTTTTTGACATCAGAATAGACGCGACAGCACGTTTAATATCTGCCGTTTCATCAATCACCACAGGGGTGTTACCCGCACCAACTCCGATAGCGGGTTTACCTGAGCTATAAGCGGCTTTCACCATGCCTGGTCCACCTGTCGCTAAAATCAGGTTAATATCAGGATGGTGCATTAAGGCATTGGATAACTCAACAGAAGGGGAGTCAATCCAGCCAATAATGTCTTTTGGTGCACCCGCTGCAATAGCAGCATCCAGCACGATTTGTGCTGCACGGTTAGTAGCAATTTTGGCGCGAGGGTGCGGAGAAAAAATAATAGCGTTACGTGTTTTTAAGCTAATGAGTGATTTAAAAATTGCGGTTGAAGTCGGGTTAGTTGTTGGCACAATACCACAGATAATACCAATCGGCTCAGCTATCGTAATTGTCCCAAATGTTGGGTCTTCAGATAGCGTACCACAGGTTTTTTCGTCTTTATAAGCATTGTAGATATACTCTGAAGCAAAGTGGTTTTTGATCACTTTATCTTCAACAATGCCCATTCCAGATTCTTCGACAGCAAGTTTTGCTAGGGGGATACGTGCGTCAGCAGCAGCGAGGGCAGCGGCTCTAAAGATTTCATCAACTTTTTCTTGGGAGAAAGTTGCGAATTCACGTTGAGCTTTTTTGACACGAGCAACGAGTTCATTGAGTTCGGTAACGTTAGTTACGGACATATAGATTACTCCTGATAAATGTTAAACTTTTTAAGCCAATGAGCAATGCATCTATAGAACGAAGAAATGCTTAAAGATGAAAGTATAGATGTAATCTATAATAACGCTGCTCATCATCGCTTATTGGCTTAAAAACCTTATTCAATATTGAGTTAATATCCTAATTAGCTCTGTCTATCAGTTAAGAGTAGATTAACAAAACGGTAATTAAATAAAGTGATCTAAATCACGAAAATGCTAAGCTGACTCCTTTCAGCACGTGTATTTATGCACAAGTTGAATAAATGTTGTTCATCTATTACTTAATTTAATATTATCAAAACAATTCGTGCGGATAATCTATGTCTATCTAACTAAATATTAAATAAATTTAGCAAGTTAAAGAAAATATTGTTTTACTCAAGGAAATTAATAACATCGGTGGTAAAATTATGAAAGGTATCAATGAATCTCTAAAGAGAATTGCTTAAGGAAATGAATGGGTGAGTAGCGCATTACTTGATTTATCGGGTTATATTAAATTTTTTATTGGTTTATTTGCACTTGTAAACCCAGTTGGCATATTACCTGTGTTTATTAGTATGACAAACTATCAAAGTAATGCTGGGCGAAATAAGACTAACACCATTGCAAATACCTCAGTTGCGATCATTTTATGTACATCATTATTAATTGGTGACTCAATACTGCAATTATTTGGTATTTCAATTGATTCCTTCCGTATTGCTGGGGGGATTTTGATCGTCACAATCGCGATGTCAATGATTAGCGGTAAAATTGGTGAAGACAAACAGAACAAGCAAGAAAAAACGGAAACTGCGGTTAGGGATAGCATTGGTGTTGTACCTTTAGCTTTACCTCTAATGGCGGGGCCTGGTGCAATAAGTTCTTGTATTGTATGGTCATCTCGTTGGCATGGTTGGCAAAACTTTTTAGGCTTAGCGTTGACGAGTATCGCTTTTGCCTTTTGTTGTTGGTTATTATTTCGTTCAGCGTCTTTATTGGTTCGTTACTTAGGTCAAACAGGGATCAACGTAGTGACTCGTATCATGGGGTTATTACTGATGTCGCTGGGAATAGAGTTTATTGTGACGGGTGTTAAGGCCATATTCCCAGGCCTATTGTAATCTCATTTCTTTTTATGGCTGCAAATCGGCCCTATTGCAGCCATACCCACTGCTAATTTACCTCGTATTACACATATCAGTTTTGCTATTCAGATAGCATATTTCCCTTTTCTTTAATTGGCTGGCTAAAATTTTAGCTATCAATAATCACGTCTAAAAAAATGATGCCTGTAATTATATGTGGCATTTATTGCTAAAACAGGGATAAAAAGTAAGGAATTGTGAGCTATGTAAATTTATTCACTATTCTAATTGGCGTTTGTTAATGATATGTTTGGAAATGTGCTTGGGGGCTATCTTATAGTATATAACCAATATTTTATTAAATCATTGTAATATAAGTGAATTATAATCATGCCACCTGTTTTTTTAAAACTTACTTAAAATTTTTAACTAACTAATGTTAATTAATTGTTTTAATTATTTGAGTTCATTAAGTGGATTGCCCATAAGGAAATAGCGGTACTAGGGCTTAAATATTAGCATAAAGAAGGTTGCTAGTGAGGTTATAGCACCATCAATGAATCATGAGGGATAGGATGTTCAAATCAACACTTGGTTTTGGTGTACTCTCTTTATTATTTGTTACGTTACAGGCAAGTGCCACAGAAAAAGTAAAACAGGTTATTACAATTAACAATGGCTCAGAAGTGACTTCACTTGACCCCCACAAAGTGGAAGGGGTGCCAGAAAGCAATGTGATATTAAACTTATTAGAAGGTCTAGTGTATACCGATGTAGACGGTAAATCGGTTCCTGGTGTTGCTAAGAGTTGGAGTAATGAAAATTTCACCACGTGGATTTTTACTTTACGAGATGATGCAAAGTGGAGTGATGGTTCGCCAGTAACCGCTGAAGATTTTGTGTATAGCTGGCAACGCTTGTCTGACCCAAATACCGGCTCGCCTTACTCTAGTTACTTACAAAATGCATATATTTTAAATGCAGATGCAATTTTAGCAGGGAAAATGCCAGCAACAGCGCTGGGAGTGAAGGCGCTTGACCCGCAACATTTACAAGTAACGCTTAGCCACCCTGTGCCTTATTTTGTAGATATGCTTTCCCATACATCTATGAAACCCGTGAATAAATCTGCAATTCAACGACATGGCGATAAATGGACCCAGCCTCAAAATTTTATTGGGAACGGGGCATACGTATTGGATAACTGGGTGGTAAATGAACGTATTGTTGTCAAAAGAAATCCATTTTACTGGGATAACCAGAATAGCCGTATTGAGCAAGCGACCTTTTTAGCGATTAGTTCCGAAGTGAGCGATATTAATCGTTATCGTAGTGGTGAAATTGACATATCTAATTCTGCAATCCCACCTGTTTTATATAAAAAAATGCAGCAAGAAAGGCCTAATGAGTTATATGTTCGGCCTTATTTGTGTACGTTCTATTACGAAATTAATAATCAAAAAGCGCCGTTTAATGACCCGAGGGTGCGTGAAGCTATAAAACTAGGGTTAGATAGAGAAACAATCACTAACAAAATTATTGCGCAAGGGCAAAAAGTCGCTTATGGCTTTACGCCAACCTTTATTAATAATGGCAATTTTACATTACCTAATTGGGCAAATTTATCGGCGGAGCAACGTTACCAACGAGCAAAAGATTTGCTTTCACAGGCCGGTTATAACAAAGAAAACCCATTGAAATTTGCTTTACTGTACAACACTTCAGATCAAAATAAGCAGCAAGCTATTGTTGCGGCATCCATGTGGCAGAAAAATATTGGCGCACAAGTTACGTTGCAAAACCAAGAATGGAAAACATCATTACAAAGTCGTCATGAAGGAAACTACGATGTTGCTAGGGCGACATGGTGTGCAGATTACAACGAACCAACCGCCTTTTTGAACATGATGCTGTCTCAAAACAGTAATAATACCTCTTTTTATAATAATCCGGACTTTGATGCCTTACTTGAGAAAGCGTTAATTGCACCAGATCCTTCATCTCGTCATGCGATATACCAACAAGCGGAAGCTCTGCTAGACAAGGATTCGGCTATTGTCCCTGTTTATTATCGTGTCAGTGCTCGAATGATAAAACCGAGTGTTAGTGGATTTAAAGGTAATGACCCTCTTGATTATACGGATATTAAACGGTTATATAAATGAACCTAATTAATAATATCTAAATAATTATAAAAAGTGTTCATCTCGTAGGTGAACATGCATCAACACACAATCATAATAATATATATGGGAGTAACCGATAAGATGAGTAAATCAATCAATAAATCGATTATTGCACTTAGCGTAATGGCTGGGTTAGGAATGGGCTCTATAGCAACAAGTTTTGCTGCAACGGTTCCTGCTGGTGTTGAACTGGCAGAAAAACAGGTAATGGTTCGTAATAATGGTTCAGAACCTCAATCTTTGGACCCACATAAAATTGAAGGGGTGCCTGAATCCGCTTTAGCGAGAGATCTTTTCGAAGGGATCACGATAGTGGGGCCTGATGGTGAAATTTTACCTGGTTCGGCAACCAGCTGGGAAAATAAAGATTTTACAGAGTGGACATTTAAAATTCGTGATGGCGCTAAGTGGTCTAATGGTGACCCTGTCACGGCAGAGGATTTTGTGTATAGTTGGCGACGATTGGCTGACCCTGATACCGCATCGCCTTATGCAAGTTATTTGCAATATGCTCACATCCAGAATATTGACGATGTTATCGCGGGTAAGAAAAAGCCGGAAGAACTTGGTATTAAAGCCCTTGATGATAAAACCCTAGTTATTACACTGAGTGAAGCCGTTCCCTATATTCCTAAATTATTAGCGCACTCATCTATGTCGCCAGTCAATAAAAAAGTCATTGAACAACATGGCGCTAAATGGACGCAGCCACAGAATTTTGTGGGGAATGGGGCATATAAATTAAAAGATTGGACGGTAAACGAGCGCATTGTATTAGAACGTAGCCCAAGCTATTGGGATAATGCGAATACGGTTATTGATCAAGTTACATTTTTACCTATTTCTTCAGAAGTCACTGATGTTAACCGCTATCGAAGTGGTGAAATTGATATGACATACAGTAACTTACCTATCGAGCAGTTTAAAAGCTTACAACAAAATATGCCGAATGAGTTACGTGTAAACCCGTATCTCTGTATTTACTATTATGAAATTAATAATGAAAAACCGCCGTTTAATGACCCTCGTGTTCGTGAAGCGTTAAAGCTATCTATGGATAGAGATACGATTACATATAAGGTCAAAGCGCAAGGGGATATTCCTGCATATGGTTTCACACCACCATTTACCAGCGGTATGAAAACAGAAAAACCGGATTGGTATGCGAATATGACCCAAGAGCAGCGTAATGAAAAAGCGAAACAGTTGCTAGAAGAAGCGGGATATAACAAAGCCAACCCATTAAAATTCAACCTGTTGTATAATACCTCAGACTTACATAAGCGTATTGCCATCGCAGCTTCTTCTATGTGGAAGAAAAATATTGGCGCGCAAGTGAAACTAGAGAACCAAGAGTGGAAAACCTTCTTAGATAGCCGACATCAAGGTAACTATGATGTCGCGCGTGCAGGCTGGTGTGCCGACTACAACGAGCCTTCCTCCTTCCTGAATATGTTACTTTCCTACAGCAGTAATAATACGGTTCATTATAAAAATACAGATTTTGATGCGGTGATGAAAAAAACATTGCAAGTCAAAACAGATGATGAACGTGCAGAACTCTATCAACAAGCCGAAAAATTACTCGATAAAGACTCCGGTATTGTTCCTCTTTACTATTATGTTAACACGCGTTTAGTGAAACCTTATGTCGGTGGTTATAGTGGCAAAGACCCATTAGATAACCTGCATACAAAAGATTTATACATTATTAAACACTAATACAGTTGCTCTGGCTCCATTTATTGGAGCCAGATATTCGCCTATTTAGGCAATAGAAGTAGGAAAGAGCGATGTTGAAATTTATTTTTCGTCGGTTGTTAGAAGCCATCCCGACTCTTTTGGTTTTGATTACCATTTCATTTTTTATGATGCGATTAGCCCCAGGGAGTCCGTTCACTGGCGAGCGGAAATTGCCACCGGAAGTGATGGCAAATATTGAAGCTAAATATCATTTAAATGACCCAATGTATAAGCAGTATTTTAATTATTTAATTCAGCTTTCCAAAGGTGACTTTGGTCCATCATTTAAATACAAGGATTACAGTGTTAATGATTTAGTTGCTAAAGCATTTCCGGTCTCAGCAAAATTAGGGGCAACGGCATTTATTGTTGCTGTTTTGTTTGGGGTATCCGCAGGGGTGATAGCCGCACTAAACCAAAATACCAAATGGGACTTTACAGTCATGGGGTTTGCAATGACGGGAGTTGTTATCCCAAGCTTTGTTGTCGCACCGTTATTGGTGCTGATTTTTGCCATTCATTTGAAATGGTTTCCTGGCGGTGGTTGGGATGGAGGAAACCTAAAACATATGGTGCTCCCCATGGTTGCGCTTTCATTAGCTTATATCGCCAGTATTTCCCGTATTACACGTGGTTCGATGATCGAAATTATGCATTCTAATTTTATTCGTACTGCTCGAGCAAAAGGGTTACCGCTAAGAACTATCATTTTACGCCATGCACTCAAACCAGCGTTGCTTCCCGTACTCTCATACATGGGGCCCGCCTTTGTGGGGATTATTACTGGGTCAATGGTAATTGAAACTATTTTTGGGTTACCAGGGATTGGCCAACTCTTTGTTAATGGTGCACTTAATCGTGATTATTCACTGGTATTGAGCTTAACGATTTTAGTTGGGGTACTGACAATTACATTTAATGCAATTGTCGATGTTTTGTATGCAGTTATTGACCCTAAAATTCGTTACTAAGTCGGAGAAACACGATGCTATCGAATCAAAAAAATAGTGAAGCTCTGGCGAATTTTTCAGAGCAGCTCGATATTGAAGGGCGCAGTTTATGGCAAGACGCAAGGCGCCGTTTTATGCACAACCGTGCGGCAATTTTCAGCTTATGTGTCTTATTTTTAATTACTTTGTTTGTTATTTTTGCTCCCATGTTATCGCCGTTTTTGTATGATGATACCGACTGGGAAATGATGTCAATGCCACCTGATATGGCAACTGGACATTATTTTGGCACAGATGCTTCAGGCCGAGATCTATTAGTGCGTGTCGCGATTGGTGGGCGTATTTCCTTAATGGTGGGCGTTGCAGCTGCGCTAGTTGCCGTGGTGGTAGGAACTTTATATGGTTCATTAGCTGGCTATGTGGGTGGAAAAGTGGATTCCATCATGATGAGGATATTAGAAATTTTAAACTCCTTCCCATTTATGTTTTTTGTGATCCTCTTAGTGACCTTGTTTGGTACCAATATCTTACTGATCTTTGTGGCCATTGGGATGGTGTCGTGGTTGGATATGGCGCGTATTGTTCGCGGGCAAACACTCGGATTAAAGCGCAAAGAATTCATTGAGGCGGCATTGGTTTGTGGCGTTAGTACACGACAGATTATTTTACGTCATATTGTTCCTAACGTTTTAGGTGTCGTCGTGGTGTATGCCTCATTATTAGTTCCAAGTATGATTTTGTTTGAATCATTCTTAAGCTTTTTAGGTTTAGGCACACAAGAGCCATTAAGTAGTTGGGGGGCTTTATTAAGTGATGGAGCTAACTCAATGGAGGTCACACCATGGTTGCTACTGATCCCAGCAGGTTTCTTAGTCATTACGTTATTTTGTTTTAACTTCATCGGTGACGGGCTGCGTGACGCGCTCGACCCGAAAGATCGCTAGAGGGAATAATATGTCAAATAACCCAATGAAAAGCCCTCTGTTATCCGTGAAAGATCTCAGTGTGACATTTGCGACCCAAGATGGTGACGTTACCGCCGTAAATAAATTGAACTTTGAATTAAGTGCGGGGGAAACGCTAGGAATTGTTGGTGAATCCGGTTCAGGAAAATCACAAACAGCTTTTGCTCTGATGGGCTTGCTTGCCAAAAATGGCAAGATTAATGGCTCTGCTATATTTAACGGCCGTGAGATCTTGAATTTAAGAGAAAAAGAATTAAATCGGATGCGAGCGGAAGAAATTTCAATGATCTTCCAAGACCCAATGACATCATTGAATCCTTATTTGAAAATTGGTACACAGCTGTCAGAAGTTCTCATGTTACATAAAGGCATGAGTAAAAGGGAGGCTTTCGAAGAATCAGTTCGTATGTTAGATGCAGTTAAAATGCCTGAAGCACGTAAGCGGATGAATATGTATCCACATGAATTTTCAGGAGGAATGAGACAACGAGTCATGATTGCAATGGCATTATTGTGCCAACCCAAGTTGTTAATTGCTGACGAACCTACGACGGCACTTGATGTGACAGTGCAAGCGCAAATTATGACTTTGCTCAATGAGTTAAAACACGAGTTTGATACTGCGATAATTTTGATTACTCACGACCTTGGGGTCGTCGCTGGGGTATGTGATAAAGTTCTCGTAATGTATGCGGGACGCACGATGGAGTATGGTACCGCTAAGGATATTTTTTATCAGCCATCTCATCCATATTCACTTGGCTTGTTAGCTGCCGTTCCTCGCCTTGATGGGGATGACGAGAGTTTAGCGACCATTCCAGGTAACCCGCCTAATTTACTACGTTTACCTAAAGGGTGCCCATTTTCACCTCGTTGCCAATACGCCGTTCAGCAATGTGTTGAACAAGAACCTGCATTAACCACTTTTGGTCAAACGCGGTTACGTGCCTGCTTTAAACCGCTGGAGGAGTTGGTATGAGTACCCATGAAAATAGACCAGTATTGTTAGAAGTGAATGATCTTAAAGTCCATTTTGAGATTAGAGACAAAAAACAGTGGTTTTGGCAGCCAAACAAAAGCCTCAAAGCTGTCGACGGCGTTACACTGCGTTTATATGAAGGTGAAACATTAGGCGTGGTTGGGGAGTCGGGGTGTGGAAAATCTACTTTTGCTCGAGCGCTCATTGGGTTAGTGAAAGCGACTGATGGTACTGTAAGTTGGCTTGGGCAGAACTTATTAGGTAAAACCGCTAAAGAGTGGCGCAGTGTTCGCAGTGATATCCAAATGATTTTCCAAGATCCATTGGCTTCTCTTAATCCGCGAATGACCATTGGTGATATTATTGCCGAACCATTAAAAACATATCATCCTAAAATGCCGCCATCACAAATCACAGAAAAAGTGAAAAAAATGATGATGCGGGTTGGTTTATTACCAAACTTAATTAACCGTTATCCCCATGAATTTTCCGGAGGGCAATGTCAGCGTATTGGTATCGCAAGGGCATTGATTTTGGAACCTAAATTGGTAATTTGCGATGAGCCCGTTTCTGCATTAGATGTGTCAATTCAAGCGCAAGTTGTTAATTTATTGCAAGAATTACAACGTGAAATGAAATTATCTCTCATATTTATCGCACACGATTTGGCGGTTGTTAAGCATATTTCTGACCGTGTGTTAGTGATGTATTTGGGGCATGCCGTGGAGCTTGGTACCTATGATGAGGTATATAATAACCCACTACACCCTTATACACGCGCATTGATGTCAGCGGTGCCAGTTCCTGATCCCGATAAAGAAAAAAATAAGGTGATAGAGCTTTTAGAAGGTGAATTGCCATCGCCAATTAATCCGCCTTCAGGCTGTGTATTTAGAACCCGTTGCCCATTAGCCGATGACGAGTGCGCAAAAACTAGGCCATTATTAGAAGGGAGTTTCAAACATGCGGTGTCTTGTTTGAAAATTGACCCTCTTTAGTTTGTTATAGATGCCCAACAAATTAAAAACAGAGCCAAGTGCTCTGTTTTTTTATCGAATAATCTGAATAGTGATATTCCTATTTTTTCCACAGAATATGGTGAAACGGTTTAGAAGGGTGGCGGCTAATTAATATGCGAGCAAAGATATCTTCTACCTCGGCATCAGGGGTTTGAGCTAACCCGATAACCACTTCACTAAACTGCGCTAATTCAATGTTATTATTAATAATATCTTGCCAGTTATGACTAAAGGGGACAATTTCTGCAGCACCTAACTCTTCGAACTGCAAAGCAAAAATTAACTGGTCAGCGGGTTCTAAATTATCCATTGCCCCTTCAAGAAAAAGGTCATAAGCGATTTCAATGATGTCATCTTCATCGATTAACGGTGTGTTTTGTATTTCAGTCATGACCTTTCCTAATAAACTAAATTTATAACAATGGACTAAAGAAGTAACAAATGCGTTCAACGACACGGTTCCAGAAAGGGCGTTGTTCCCACTCTTCGATTTCTAAACGTGTTGACCGCGCAATATAATCATACTGAACTAACGTGAGATCGCTACCAAAACTTTTATCGTCAATGACCACGGTGATTTCAAAATTGAGCCATAAACTGCGCATATCAAGATTGACTGAGCCAACTAGGCTGAGCTCGCCATCAACTAATACACTCTTGGTGTGCAATAAGCCATCTTCGAATTGGTAAATCTTAACACCGGCAGCTAATAATTCACTGTAAAATGAACGGCTTGCCCAGCGGACAAGGAATGAGTCATTCTGCCTTGGCATAATAATACTGACATCAACACCCCGCATTGCTGCCGTGCAAATTGCATGTAAAAGG
This sequence comes from Providencia sp. PROV223, assembly GCF_028479245.1. Classification (NCBI taxonomy): domain Bacteria; kingdom Pseudomonadati; phylum Pseudomonadota; class Gammaproteobacteria; order Enterobacterales; family Morganellaceae; genus Providencia; species Providencia sp. PROV223. The sequence goes on along the minus strand of NZ_JAMPNG010000005.1, from coordinate 37,873 downwards.
TCATCGCTAGGCACAAAATAAGGAGTCGTCATGATCAGTTGTTTGCGTGCAGAAAACATGGCGGTCATCAGCGATTGTTGAATCAACTCATCAGGGAAGCCAGGGCCGGAGGCGATAATTTGTGTTGTATGCCCATTCGCTTGTTCAAAAGGCATAATATTACTATCAGGCGGTGGTGGAAGTACGCGTTGGCCAGTTTCCATCTCCCAGTCAAAAGCATACACAATACCTAACGTGGTACTCACTGGGCCTTCCATACGCACTAAAATGTCAACCCATTCACCAACCCCTGAATCTTGTTTAAAATAACGAGGGTCAACCATATTCATACTACCTGTATATGAAATATAGTTATCGATAACGACTATTTTACGATGTTGACGTAAATCCATTCGACGCAGGAAGAAACGCATCAAATTAACTTTTAGTGATTCTATAAACTCAATGCCTGCAGCACGCATTTTTTCGGGATAATCACTACGGAAAAAGTGCCAACTTCCTGCAGAGTCCACCATAATACGGCATTTAACACCTCGTTTTGCAGCGTTGAGTAATGCTTCGGTAACTCCGTCAACTAAACCACCCGGTTGCCAAATATAGAAGACCATTTCAATTGAGTGCTGAGCATTATTGATATCATTGACTATCGCTTTTAATGAATCTTCACAAGTGGTTAAAAGTTGAATCCTATTACCTTTAACCCCAGCAATGCCTTGGCGTTTTTCAACTAATTGAAATAATGGCTCAGCGACGGGGCTGTTATCAGTGGCAAAGATATGTTTTGAATTTCGTAGATTTTCTAACCATGTTGCGACAGAAGGCCACATATCATGAGCTTTATCAACTCGACGTTTACCGAGGTGAAGTTCACCGAAGGCGACATACGCAATAATACCGACTAATGGCAGGATATAAATGATCAGGAGCCATGTCATGGCTGAGGTGACCGGCCTTCTTTTGACTAAGATGCGGACTGTAATTGCTGCAATAATTAGCCAATATAGGAAGAACAAAAGCCAACTCATAAGTGTATAGACGGTTGCCATAACGGGTCAGATGCCTCACTGATAAGAAAAAAGGTTCAAAAAAAGATAGTTTAGCTAAAAAAACTATTAGTAAAATATCAACTTAATAGAATTTAGCAAAATTCTGCAGTAAAAGCTTCGTGAAATAGAGTAATTCGTAAGGAAAAAATGATTGTGTAAGGTGATATTATTGTTGTGAAATTAAATATTGTACTCTAAGCGTATATAAAAAGTTCCTCTTGGTTCTTTTTTTCAAAGGAATATAATATTTTTTTCTAATAATTTTTAGACGATTAAAGGACACAATTAAATGAGACGTAGTAGGCATGAAGTAGGGCGTTGGCGTATGTTAAGACAATCCCTACGCCGCCGCAGACGCTGGCTAGAAGGGCATTCAAGGCGAAACATGCGCATCTATGCAATGCGTAAAATTGATATTTACCATCGTCGACATTCCCTGCTTTTTACCCAATGGATTGAGTAAGGTTATTACAGCGCGCACTCACATTTTTCACTTTGTATGACAAACCTTATTGAATATGATTGCTATTTGCATTTAAACTATCAGTCATATTCTTTTTGGTAGACAGGTGTAGGGTAGAAATTGCATATGCGTTGGATGCGTTGGACTTTAATTATCGTCATTTCATTATCTATTCATGCAGGCCTTGCAATGGCATGGATTTTTAATCAACCTAATTTGGCTAGAGATCCTGAGCCATTGACGATTGCTATGGTTGCTTTTGCTGCCCCTGAACCTGCTTCTGAACCTGTTGAGCAGGTTGAAACACCGGTAGAGCCAGAACCTGAACCCGTTATTGAGCCAGAGCCTGAACCGGTGGTTGAGCCCGTTATTGCATTACCTAAGAAAAAACCTGAGGTGAAGAAAAAACCTAAGCCAAAACAGGAAGAAAAGAAAAAGGTTAAAGAAGATGTGAAGCCGGTTGAAAAGCAATTGGCTATGAATAACCTAAAATCAGATGTTACTGCACCGAAAACGAATAACAACCCAATAAAGACAGCTAACAATACTGGGGCAAGTAATAGTCAATCAACCAAAAAGGGTGGCCCTAGGGCTCTACATAAACAAGCTCCTTCCTATCCTGAACGCGCACGTCGCTTAGGTAAAGAAGGGTATGTGAAGGTTCGTTATGATATTGATGATGGTGGGCGAGTGACAAATATTGAATTTGTCGAAGCTTCACCTAAAGGGTTATTCGAGCGCGATGTTAAACGGGCTATGAACCGTTGGACTTTTGAAAAGCAACCTGCAAAAGGCTATGTGACCGAAATTTATTTCAAATTGGATGGAACCGTAAGCCAAGTATAAGTGTTCTTTTCTTGCAAAATAAAAAAGCACCTTTAATTAATGAGGTGCTTTTTGTTTTATTTATATTTTAAGATAGGTATTAAAGTTTAGTCTGCGTGTTGCTCAGAACTGGCTAATTGAAAATGCTGCTTTTCTTTGGGTAATGAACGAGAGGTACTATCGTCATTAACGGCAACATAGGTAAATACAGCATCAGTTGCACGATAGCGGTGGCCAACGGGCTCGGTTGCTACTTTTTTTACCCAAACTTCAATATTAATTGTAATTGAGCTTTTCCCTGTTTTTAGGCAGCGTGCGTAGCAACAAACAACATCACCTACGGCAACAGGCTTTTGAAATTTAATCCCATTTACCGCTACAGTAACTACTCGTCCTAGCGCAATTTCTTTCGCTAATATAGCCCCACCTATATCCATTTGTGACATCAGCCAGCCACCAAAAATATCACCATTCGCATTAGTATCTGCGGGCATGGCTAATGTACGTAAAACCAACTCACCGTTCGGCAATTGCATATCAGACTCTTATTAAAAGGGTTATTACTTTTGATTTTGCATTTATAGCAAATTACATAGGTAATAGTAAACCTGAACCTCGTAGTTATTGATTGATAATGACTATTTGAGTGAATTGCTGCAAAAATAAGACAAATATGATATCTATTATTAATAAACGGCTTCTAAATATGATAAAAAGCTCAACTTTTGCAAAGAAAAAGCAAGAAGTGTTTTTTATATTTAGTCAACTGATTGAATTAGCTATACTCAGTAATATGAATATTATTGATTAATTTAGAGGTATGAAATGAGATTGTTATTGGCAATATTATTACCTTGGTTGCAATTTTTTACGATAGGGCGCCCCTTTGCTGGGATTATTTGCTTAATTTTGCAGATCACGTTGATTGGTTGGTTACCAGCCGCCATTTGGTCGGTATATGCACTATCACAGTACAATACAGATAAAAAAATTGAAAAAGCATTTGGTGACAAGCGCTATTAACATATAAAAAAACCTGCTAAGCGAGATGCAATTAGCAGGTTTTTAACTCTATTTATAAATTATTCTTCGTGTTTTTCTACAGGCTCTTTAACCATATTTTTAAAAATATAGACCACACTCAGTACTGTAAATATTAATGTTCCTGCTGTTAGACCAAAGACTTTGAAGTTAACCCAGATATCTTGAGCCATCCAGAAAGCAACATAAATATTCAGAAGTGCACAGAAAATAAAGAAAATAGCCCATGCACTATTAAGTTTATTCCAATAACTATCTGCAAGTTTTATTTCTTGGTTACTGCCTAACATGCGCTGAATGAGTGGTTTTTCAGTAAACCATTGGCTAAAGAGTAATGCACCAGCAAATGCAGCATAGATAATAGTGACTTTCCATTTAATGAATGCATCACTATGGAAAATAAGAGTTAAAGCCGCAAAACCCATTACGATTGCACAGGTAATTTTTGCGACTTTTTCAACTTTCTTATAAATAAGATAAGTTGCTAATAACGCTAAAGGAGTGGTCACCATTAATGCGCCACTCGCATAGAAAATATCGTATCTTTTATAGACAATAAAAAAGATTATCAAAGGAATAAAATCAATAAGTTGTTTCATAACAGTGAATACAGCGCCTCAACGTAAAGATAATGGAGTAGTTTAACCGATTTTGGCTTTAATTGTTAAAAGTTTGCACCTTTTTACCAATAAACATGCTTTGTTACCAATCATATTTGCACTATTTTACGATTATTTGACTTACTTCTAGATAAACTTTATTAGTTCGGATATATATAGTATATAAAATAATTTAACTTGCTAATTTATAGGTACTTTTCCCCGATGATAAAGGCAAAGCTATTTGTCTGGATGCCAGGTTTAAAAACGTTATTTAACTATCAACGTTCAGATTTAGGTTCTGATGTTAAAGCTGGCCTATCTGTCGCTGCTGTTGCCTTGCCCGTTGCTATTGCCTATGCTGAGTTAATGGGTGTGAATGCAATTGTCGGGTTATACTCGTGTATTTTACCGATGTTTTTTTATGCATTGTTTGGTACGTCTAAACAATTGATTATCGGTCCTGATGCCGCTACATGTGCTGTAATTGCAGCCGCAGTCGCACCTCTTGCCATGGGGGATGAAACTGTTCGTTGGCAGCTGATTATTGTCATGAGTTTTATGACTGGGGTTTGGTGTTTGATTGCAGCAAAATTTCGCTTAGGGACCTTTGCCGATTTTTTATCCAGACCGATATTACAGGGCTTATTAAATGGGGTTGCTCTCACTATTATCGTCAGCCAAATTAGTAAAGTATTTGGTATCAGTACGTTACCTTCAGGGTTTATTGAACGCTTAATAGCATTACCATTAGCGTTAGTGGAAACACATATTCCGACATTATTAGTTGCCATTGCAACATTGGTCATTACTCTATTGATTAAGCGAGTGCGTAGCAAGTGGCCATCGCTATTAATTGCAATGGTGTTGGCCACAGCAGCAAGTATCCTATTTAATCTCGAACAATATGGTATTAGTACGGTTGGGGATTTAGGTGAAGGGCTTCCGTATATCCCAATGCCTGATTTTCCACCTGGCTTACTTCGAGACCTTGTCATTCCATCATTAAACTTGTCTGTGATCAGTTTTGTTAGCTTTATGATGACGGCTCGTAGTTTTGCGAGCAAGAACGGTTATACCGTTGATGCAGACCAAGAACTAAAAGCGTTAGGAATGGCAAATATTGCTTCTGCTTTTGGTCAGGGTTTTGCTGTTAGTGCTGCGAGTAGCCGTACTGCGGTGAATGATATGATGGGGGGGAAAACGCAATTAGTTTCCCTTGTTGCCGCAATAACCATCTTAGCGGTTTTACTTTTTTCTATGAATTTATTGGAATATATCCCAATGCCTGCTTTAGGGATAGTTTTGATTATTTCAACGTATTCATTACTCAGTTTTCGCAGTATTTTATCAATGCGAAAACGCAATAGAGAAGCTTTTTTCTTATGTATTTTCACGCTATGTGCAGTGCTGGTGGTTGGTTTGATTAGTGGTGTAGGCTTAGCTATTCTATTAGGTTTGTTGCAGTTTATCCGAATTATATTTAGACCTACAGATCAACTACTAGGCGTTGATGAACATGGTATGTTGCACTCGATGACATCAGAAAATGATATTCAAGAAGTTGATGGCGTCCTGATTTATCGTTTCAATTCTCCGCTTACCTATTTCAATGTGAATTACTTTAAAGAACGTTTAAATAAACATTTAGATAATCAACGGAAGAGGCCTGCTTGGGTGATTGTGGATGCTGCCGTCAGCTTCACACACAATGATGTGAGCGTATTTTCCACGTTAAATGATATTGTGACATCTTTGAAGGCGAAAGGGGTAACTTTAGTATTAGCAGGGCGCAGAACGTCGCTTAATCGTTGGCTAGAACAAAATAAAATCAATCGTTCAGATGATGACTTATTAGTGGTACCGGATATCTATTTTGCAATCCGTTTAATTCAAAGTAAGCAACAAATTCAAATGAAATGCGTTGAAGAAAGAAAAGCACAAGAGTGCCAAAAAGATTTCGGTATATTGGAACATGATTGTGAAAGTCGAATTACACCGATGGATATTCGCTCAGATAATGCTTAAAAAATAATGTAAATAAAAAGGTATCTTTCGATACTTGAAGTTGTTGCCAAAGCGGGATAAAGCGTTGTTTTCCCGCTTTGGGTTATCAGCTGAAAATCAATAAATCAATTTTTAGTGATTAGCATATATAAACGATAAAAGTAAATTAAAGCGAATGCCGCTACAACATTATTGAGTAAAAAAGAGATGCCATTAATAACAATATGATTCATATTAAGGTTACCCAATAGAACACTAATAAGCATTTGAGCCGCCATCCAAATTAAAATCATCGGTAAGGCAACACGCCAATTCGCATAAGCCATTTTCCAGCTTTTTCCCATCGCACTGAAAGGGTTGGTACGTTCTGTTATTAAAATCGCTGGTGCTAAGGAAAAACCAATGGCTAAGACAATACCAGGTAGAACCATAATTGTGATACCTAACTGGATAAGCAGAGAACAGACGACCAATAGAAGGAACATAGAAGGTGCTTTGTTCAGTGATGATGTTATTGCCTGTAGCCCTGTCATATCTTCACCGCGAGACATACCAGAGATATAGGACAATGTACCACAAATAAGGAACAAACTTCCAAAAGTGACGGAGAGGATCAACCCGAAAGAAACACGCAAAATACTACTTTTATCTTCTTCAGATAGACCTAAAATCCAGTCTTGTAACCCCGAATTACCAGATTCAATCATCTGGCTTTGTGCTTGTGCCAGAACACCTATCAGCTGTTCACTTGGGATCATCACCGCATAGATAACGAGGCTCACTACGGTGGCTAAAAGCACGATGGTGAAGAGGCCACTCAATTGATTTTTAAAGAAATTGATACTATCACTAATGAGTGAGTTGGCCGAAATGGACATGACACTGCTCCTATCTACAAACGGGATCAAAAATTTATGCCAATTGTAACCGAGTATCACGCCTAGAGGTAGAGAAAGATAATAAAATTCGGGAGGTTAAGACAAATATAATGGACATAATGATTGAATTTAATTAGCCAAAGAAATGAAACTATATAAGTTGTATTTTTAATATATGTTTAAGTTTCGAAATAAATATATATATTTCGAAATCAAATTTTTATTTTGTTAGTTATCTTCCAAAAATTGATTTAAATCAAAATTTAAAAAATAATAAATGAAATAATAAATCCATATTTATTGGTTTACCTCTAAATTAGTAAAAGATGTGATCTTGATTTGAACATCAATTTAAATAATAAGGTATATTTTCCTAAAATAAAAACACAGGAATGGGATTGATAATGAAAAAACTCACTGCGCTTGTATTAGCTGCTGCAACTTTAGCTCCAGCAGTTTCTATTGCTCATGAAGCTGGCGACTTTATTTTCCGTACAGGTACTGCAACGGTACGCCCAAATGCAGGTTCTGAAAATGTATTAGGTTTAGGTTCATTTGATGTTAATAACAATACTCAATTAGGTTTAACGTTTGGGTATATGATCACTGATAATATCGGTGTGGAATTATTAGCAGCAACTCCGTTTGAACACAAAGTTGGCGTAGGGCCTTTAGGTACAATTGCAACTGTTAAACATTTACCACCAACTTTAATGGCGCAATATTACTTTGGTAGTAAAGAAGATAAATTACGCCCTTATTTAGGTGCAGGTGTTAACTATACCTTCTTCTTTGATGAGAAATTTAACTCAACAGGGAAAGGTGCGGGCTTATCAGACCTTGATTTATCAAGCTCTTGGGGCTTTGCAGCGCAAGCTGGTATGGATTACATGCTAACTGATAACTGGATGTTAAACGCCTCTGTTTGGTGGATGAATATTGAAACGGATGTGAAATTTAAAGCGGGTAATGACACACACAAAATCGATACTCGTTTAGACCCATTTGTATTTATGTTTGGTGCGGGTTACCGTTTCTAAGAATTTGATAGGAAGCAATACAGGTAATACCTGAATTCTGATGGATTAGAGTGAAGTGGAAATCCGAGAATATTCGTATTCTCGGATTTTTCAATTTCTATTAACTATAAACATACAATCAACAACAAAACAACAAAACAGTAACGCAAAGGGTGACGTTGGTTTAATAGATTAATTGGTGTTATAGCGTGATAATAAAATAAATACATTTATTGGTTATCTTATTTTATTAAGATAAATAAGATTAAATAACAGAATATCGGTATTATCTATATGAAAATAAAAAGCCGAATATAGGAGTGATATTCAGCTTTAAGGTATGATTAAATTTTAAGATATTAACTTACCAAAACCATTGCACATTTAACCCCGCATTGACGCTACTAGTTTCATATTCATCAGGTTTATAAAGTGGTGCGCCTAAAAATAAGTCATAGCTGAATATATTAACATTACCTCTCATACCAATAGCCGTTCCTAATAGTTGGTCATCAGAATAGAGACCTAGCGGATAAACACCTCCAAGTATTCGGCCATAGTCAAGTGCGTAGTATGGATAAAAGGAAAAGCCAGGAATATAAAAGTTAAACTCATTTCGCAAGTAAAAACCCTTATCACCGATCAGTGAAAACTCTTCATCGAAACCACGAACAGTCCAACGGTTACCTAACGAAAATTGATCTTGAATAGTTAAGCGGTCGCGTGAATATTGTACAAACAGTTGTGGGTTATAACTCATAATAAAATTGTCAAGTGAGAAGGGGAACATTCCCGAAATATCGGCAGTATAAACACGGCTCATTGTGCTGACATCACCATATTTCATATCCCAACTTTGTTCGGCACCAAACCAAGGTACGTTACGTTGATGGTATAATGATGCATCAATGGTAGAATTGTTGATATTTTGACGATGGCTAATACCCAGTTTAAGACTGGTAAGGTCTCGTTGTTGGGAAAGTAGGCTGACATCCTCCAACTTATATTTTGATTTTCTTTTAATCAATTGGATTGATGCTGTATCTTTAAACGTTTGGCCGCGCAAAAAAACATTACTGGCCGTAGCGTTATAATATTTACTGTCACCATAATATTTATAGCTAAGTACAGAGTCATTAATAGTTTGTTTATAGTCACTTTTACTTGCGTACAATGAGAAAAGCCAATAATTATAGGGAACAGCATAATAAATAGAAGCATTACTGGTGCTGTTTCGTGCTTGGTTTTTTGCATTTTTTCCGGCGGAGACATATAAGGTATCGTTTAAGCTCGTTAGGTTATTCGCATACAGAGTTACTCCAACTTGGTCTTTACCCGTTTGGCGACTTCCAGAGTTATTGTAATATCCTCCTAGATTAAAGTGAGATGACTTTTCTCGTTGTATGGAAATATCTGAGGTGGAAAATTCTTTACCTGGTGCGAGTTCAATATTCACCTTCGCACCAGGGATCCGTTCAAGGTTTTCTAGGCCTTGTTCAATGTCACGAATATTTAGAATATCTCCTTCTTTAGCGGGCATAATTGCCCCTAAAGTAATATAAGTATCGCTGCCTTCGGCAAGTTTAACATTCGCAACTTTACCTGGAATAATTTGGAGCATTAAAGTCCCTTCACTGATGTTTTGTTCTGGAATATTAACGCGTGTTGTGACGTAACCTGATTTAATTATTTTATCTTGTAAGCCTTTTGCTAAGGTTTCAACTCCATTGATACCGATACATACTCCGACAACTTGGCTTGCATAAGCTTCTAAAGGTCTCATTGAGGGGAGTTTAGGTTCTGAAAGTAAGACTACTTGTTTCATTTCAAAACAATCTTTCTCATCATCAAAAATTAAAATATTATTTGAGGGTTCTCTGGTTTTACCTAAGGCATCTTTAGCTTCAAGTTGAGTCTGTTGTTGGCGAGAGCGATCTTGGCTAGCTTGATTATTGATTTGTTGGTCAATAATTTGTGCGGTATTAGCTGATACAGCTAAAGGTAATAGCGTTGACAATAAAAAAATAAATCGAAAATTCATGTGCACCACATTAATTTTTAAAAATATTAAAGTTATTTTTATGTTAGGAAATATAATAAAGAAAATTGCTAATGAACAATGTTTTATCAGAACTATCTTATTAACTTGCCATCAGGGCTTTATTTTGAAAAGGTTTTCATTTATATCCCTATAATAAACCTATTATTAAGTTATTTTTTCCTTTGAGTATTTTAATTATGCTTTAAATATATGTGAAATAAAAATCAATTAAACTGATTGAGTTAGTATAAATACTTTTGGGGTTTGTTACTGAAAATACAACCAATATAATTCATTCTATAGTGGCTTATTTATCTCCAATAAAATCAATGAGTAAAGAATGCTCTATATTAAATTGAATAGGTATTTTTACTTGGATTTAGAACGCTTCTATTTACTGTTAATATGAGCAATAATTAAAGTAGCTTAAGGAACATTAATGGTGCTAAAATAATTCTATTTATTATATTGTTGACACTCTGCTTTGGAGTAAATAAGGAGGCTATTTGCCTCCTTATTTTACCTAACTAGTAATAATTAGGTGTATTTAAGATAATCATGGAACCTAGAATTTGCCCATAAGGGCTATTGTAAATTACAGGACTTGTAATTTTAGTCGTTCCCATTGAGCTTAAGCGACCATTATTATTATCTACACGAGTAAAGGTATCGATAGTTAAATCTTTACCAGCGTCAACAGTACCAGAGTAAGTATTATTTAACTTATTTACATCTAATGTGACATTATTTGTACCTTGGATTTTACCATAACGGTTATCAAGGTCATTTCTTAATGTAATATCAATGTCACCTACGTTTGGCGCTTTTTGTGTTTGATTAGCAGCAATAACACCAGAATAGTTATTTAAGCTATTTGCTTTGATAGTCGCTGAACCATCTTTCGCGTAGATCCCACCCGTTTGGCCAGCAACACCAAATTTACTCGCGTAACTATTAAACCCATTAGCGTAGCTATTATCAACACTTGTTGCATTAACAACCACATTTGAATCTGCAGTGATTAAGCCTCTCCCATTACCTAAATGGGTGGTTTTGATGTCTAAGTTATTGGCTTTGATAAATCCATACTGATTATTAAGAGAATAAAGATCAAATTTTGATTTACCTGCGCCCGAAGCGAGTGAACCTTGGTTGTAAATGATGTTAGCTTTGATATTCAATGCCTTTCCACTATCGATTGCAGCATAACCGTTATTTACTAGGTTACTTGATAGGGTGATATTGGTCTGTCCATTGGTGGATTTAATCAGTGAATTATTGTTTTGTAACGTAACAGAATCGATATCGATTTTTCTTTTAGCTAGAATCTGCGAGCTATTATCATTCGCGACAATATTACGGGCATTTATTGTGATATCACGGCCTGATAACGTAGAGTTATTATTTGCAAGTGTTGTCGTATCAATTGATAAATCACCACCTGCTCGAATTCCTCGTTCGTCTACATTAATGACGTTATTACGTAGGGTATAGTTATTGTCAATCTTACCTGTCGCACGAATTGCAATATTTCCACGATTAGTTTTAATTGAACCGTTAGTGTTAACAATATTTGCAGTCGCGATGTTCATGTCTTGCTGAGCATGAATAATACCACTTCGGTTATCAACACTCGTAGCTGAAGCCAGTTTGAGATTGCCATCATTAGACTTAATCTGTCCATTCACATTACTCAGAACTGAGTTTTGTGCATTAATATCAACATCACCATTCGCTACAATAGTTGCTGTATTATATAACCCATTGGATTTTATATTGATATTACCATTGGCATTCATTTTTCCTGCTTGGTTATACACTAATCCCGTTGAATCAATGTTAACTCCACCAGTTCCGGCAATTAAGTTTCCGTTATTAGAAACACCGGTTCCACTTTCCGTGGAAACTAGCGTAATTTTATTGGCATACATCCCTCCCATAGCCGCGACATCAACACCGATTCGCGTGGCAGACCCAACTCCTTGTACCTTGGTAATGTAATTACCTTTTGCATCAACAAAGTTATTGCCTGCTACAACATTAATTTCTTTGGCGCGAATGTCTCCACGGATCACTGCAGAGCGAGCGATAATATCAGTAGGGGAATCTGACTGTAAGCGGCTATTAATAATAATCTGACCTTTTTCAACGTTATAGCCAAGAACTTCACCACCAGCAACAATTGGCTTACCTGTTGTTAAAGTCACCCGATCGGTATTAATAAATCCACAGTTATTACATGTGATGCCTGATGCGTTAGCAACAATAACTTGCGCTTTATCACCAGCGACTTCAATCATACCGCCTAAAGTACTTGCTTTATTTGAATTAACTTCATTCAAAATAACTTTTGCAGGGCCATTACCATTATTTAAATTTAAGTTGCCATTAATTTGGCCCCCTAAAGTGGTATTCGTGTTGGCTGTACTGTTATTTAAAATAACCCCTTTTTGGTCAACATCAAATTGGCTATAAATGTTGTGTGAAACACCTTTGTCACTTGCGCCTTTAATGTGAACGATAGTAGGACCATTACTTTGATTTATTACGCCAGCACCATTGGTATTAACAACTGCTCCGTGAGCAATAGATATCGATCCTAAAATAACAGACACACTTAAAAAGAGTGGCTTAACTCTCATCATAGGATGAGTGATAGAATGATTGGTAGAATGTTTCATAAATATCCCTAAAATAGACTATAGATAAAATTAAAAATAGCTAATTAAAATTCCATTAAAGCATAGGGATTATGCGTTATATTAATTTTCATTAAAATTTAATTGTATTTAAGTTGAGTCATAAAAATATGGGGAGAGTAATACTCCCATATTATACTATAAATAGTGTTTTATATATCTAGTGCGTAAAATGCTAATTTAATCAAATAGTAACACTTACTCTGATATGGATATATTAAGAGAAAGTACTAGTGTAATAACACGTATCTGTTGATTTTAATATTGGTGGTTTATATTAATAAATATTATGATTGATTTTTTTGGACTATTTGAGAGTTTTAAAACTGAAAAATACTGAATATATTTAAATAATATTTCTAAAAATAACGTTAAAAGGATTGAAAATCGCCCAGACAAAATTTAATTATATGATTTAAGTAATCAAGCCAATAAACTTAAGTATGACTTGATTACTATTTATTGTTTAGCCTATTTCTGTGTTGCTGCTTTCATTTTTGCAACAAACTCAGTTAATGATGTAAGCATAACATCAGGGCGATTTAAGTTGTTTTCGATGATTTTAACCACGGCTGAACCAGAAATTGCACCTGCTGCACCATTTTTAATCGCTTCTTTGACTTGTTCAGGTTCAGATATCCCAAAACCTTGTAGGGCAGGAGCCGCGTTATACTGATTTAATTGGCTCAATAAATGAGCTAATGGCGTTTCAGCGCGTTTTTCTGTGCCTGTTACGCCTGCACGTGATAACAAATAAGTATAACCTTGGCTATATTTCCCAATTTGTTGCAGTAATTCATCATTGGCATTGGGTGGGCAAATAAAAATAGGAGCAATGTTGTGTGCCAATGCAGCTTCACGAAATGGTTGTGATTCGGACATCGGGACATCTGCAACTAATACGGAATCAACACCTGCTTTTTCGCAGCGAATATAAAAATTTTCAATACCATTGGTAAAAACTAAATTTGCATACACTAATAAGCCAATCGGAATAGTAGGGTGTTTTTCTCTAATACGACTTAGTAACTCGAAACAAATAGTCGGGGTGATTTCACTTTGAAATGCGCGTAAATTTGCATTTTGGATGGTTGGGCCATCCGCCAATGGATCAGAAAATGGAATACCAATCTCTAATGCATCAGCGCCACCAGCAATCAAAGCATCAACAATGTTTAATGATAATTCAGCATCAGGGTCACCTAAAGTGACAAATGGAACAAATGCCCCTTGGTTATCGTGAGTTAAACGTTTAAAAAGTTGGGTATAACGTTCCATTAAATTTCTCCTCTGCTGGCTAAAATATCATGCACTGTAAAAATATCTTTATCACCACGGCCAGACAAATTGACGATTAATAATTGTTCTTTATTGGGTTCTTGCTCTGCCATTTTTAATGCATAAGCGAGGGCATGAGAAGATTCTAATGCTGGAATTATTCCTTCTTTACGTGATAATAATTTAAAAGCATTCAGGGCTTCATCATCGGTAATCGAAACATATTCTGCGCGACCAATACTATTTAAATGAGCATGTTGAGGTCCAACAGAAGGAAAATCTAATCCTGCAGAGATGGAATATGACTCTTCAATTTGACCTTCACTAGTTTGCATCATCGGTGATTTCATACCGAAATAAATCCCAACACGACCATGTTTTAATGGCGCACCATGTTGGCCTGATTCAATACCTAATCCAGCAGGTTCAACACCAATTAGTTTCACATGTTCTTCTGGAATAAAAGAGGCAAATAAACCGATTGCATTTGAACCACCACCAATACAGGCAACGACAGCATTGGGTAAACGGCCTTCTTTTTCAAGAATTTGTTGTTTTGCTTCATCACCAATCATACGTTGGAATTCACGTACAATTGTTGGGTAAGGGTGTGGACCCGCCGCAGTTCCTAATAAATAATGAGCTTTATCATAGCTGCCAGACCAGTCCCTTAATGCTTCATTACACGCATCTTTCAAGGTTGCCGAACCGCTATGAACAGATATAACTTCAGCACCCATTAATTTCATACGAAATACATTGGGAGACTGGCGTTCAACATCTTTAGCGCCCATGTAGATACGGCATTTCATATTCAATAATGCACAAGCCAGTGCGGTTGCAACTCCATGTTGCCCAGCACCGGTTTCTGCAATAATTTCGTTTTTTCCCATTCGCTTAGCCAGTAGCGCTTGGCCTAATACTTGGTTGGTTTTATGGGCGCCGCCGTGCAGTAAATCTTCGCGTTTTAAATAGAGTTTTGTTTTCGTACCGGCAGTTAAGTTTTTACATAATGTTAGTGCAGTAGGGCGACCTGCATAATTCTTTAGTAAGTCGTGAAATTCACGAATAAACTCAGCATCATTCTGTGCGTCGATAAACGCGTCTTCTAATTGATTTAATGCAGGGATCAGAATTTCTGGGACATATTGCCCACCAAACTCGCCAAAATACGGATCTAATTTACTCATTATTTATTGTCCATTTTAACAGTTACATTAATTGGTGTTGGAGTTTTATCTTTTCGTTGTGTATTAGTGAGCCGTTGATTCGGCTAACAACGCTGACAACACCAAATTTATTTTTTGTTCACTTTTTATACCAGGTTCAATTTCAACCCCTGAATTAAAGTCTAATCCGTTGCACAGTAACTTTGCAGCATCTAGGCAGTTATCTGGTGTAAGTCCCCCCGCAATCATTATTTTTTGTGTTGCAGATGAAGGGATTTCTGACCAATTGAAGGTTTTACCAGTGCCACCTTGTCCGTTATCCAGTAGTAACACATCAATGTCTTGTGTGTCATAGTCATTTAAAGTTGTTCTTGACATATCAAGCGCTTTCCAAACTTCACAGTAGTTTGGTAAAAATGTTTTTAACGTATTGATATAAGCAGAGTCTTCTTCACCATGTAGTTGCACCGCAGATAACGCAAGCTGTTTGGCAATATGGGCAACAAAATCGGCGGACTGATTACGGAAAACACCGACATATTTTAACGGCGCTGCATGAATGATATTTTGGGCTTGTGACAATGTCACTTTTCTCGGGGAGGTTTCAGCAAAAATTAATCCACCGTAGTGTGCTCCTGCTTTAAATGCGGCTTTTGCATCTTGTTCGCGGGTTAAACCACAGACTTTATGTTCCCCAGCTAGCAGGTTTCGAATGGCTTTATCTAAGTCAGCTTGCTCCATTAGTGCGCTACCAATTAAAAAACCATTTGCAAACTGTCTCAGTGACTGAATATGTTGGTGTTGATGAATGCCTGACTCACTGATCACTATCGTTTCTTTTGCTAAGCGAGGCGCGAGCTCACGAGTCCGATTTAAATCAATAGAAAGGTCGCGTAAATCCCGGTTATTGATGCCAACCACTTTGGCTTTTAACCGAATTGCTCGCTCTAATTCTTCTTCATTACTGACTTCCGTTAATATCCCCATACTCAGTTGATGAGCAACTTCAGCCAATACGATATATTCATCATCATTTAAGACAGATAACATCAGTAAAATGGCATCTGCTTGGTAGTAACGTGCAAGATAGATTTGGTATGGGTCAATGATAAAATCTTTGCATAATACGGGTTGCTTTACGGTATTACTGACAATCGTTAAGTAATCCATATTGCCTTGAAAATATTTTTCATCGGTGAGAACGGAAATCGCACTCGCATAAGGAGCATAAGTTTTAGCTATCATCGCAGGGTCGAAATCAGCACGGATCAAACCCTTTGAAGGAGACGCTTTTTTGCACTCTAAAATAAAAACAGGGCGTTTAGCGCTTAGTGCGTTATAGAAACTACGCTGGCTAGGCTTAACTTCAGCAATAAAGCTTTCTAAAGGCTGCTTGGCTTTGCGTTCAATTAAATAGTCAACTTTATCATCAACAATTTTTTGTAAGACTGTCGCTTTCATTTTATTGGTTCCTTGCCGCGAGAGCTGTAACGCGGTCAAATGCTTTACCGCTACGAATAATTGCAAGTGCGTGTTCGCTGTTTTGTTTTAAATCTTCATGGCCATTAATACGCATCAGCATGGCAACATTGGCCGCTACAGCCGCTTCGTGAGCCGCTTGGCCATGGCCTTGAAGTAAATCACTAAGCAATACGCGGTTTTCATCAGGTGTACCGCCTTCTAAGTCGCGTAATTGATATGGTGCTAGCCCAAAATCATCAGCAGTTAATTGATAATGTTGTACTTTGCCATCTTTTAATTCAGCGACTTGAGTGACTGCATGTAATGAAACTTCATCCATCCCTCCACTGTGTACCACAGCTGCACGGGTAAAACCAAGCATCTGTAGTGTTTCAGACACAGGTTTTACCAATGATCCTTGGTACACACCGATAAGGGCAATCGGTGGGCGAGCTGGATTAATTAATGGCCCCAATACATTAAATAACGTTCGAGTTTTTAGTTGAGTACGCACAGGGGCAGCATGACGGAACCCACTGTGGTATTGTGGTGCGAATAAAAAACAAACACCAAGCTCATCTAATGCGTCACGAGCACTTTGCGCACTGAGGTCTAAGGCGATACCAAAGGCGGCAAGTAAATCCGAAGAACCTGAACGGCTCGAAACACTTCGATTACCGTGTTTCGCCACTTTAATCCCACATTCAGCAGCAACGAATGCGCTTGCTGTGGAAATATTGATACTATTTGCGCCATCTCCCCCAGTGCCAACGATGTCGCTGAATGGGTAGTCAGGGCGGGGAAATGGCTGTGCATTCTCTAAACAAGCTAACGCGGCTCCAGCAATTTCTTGCGGTTGTTCACCTCGCATTTTCATACTGATTAACACAGCAGCTAATTGAGGTTCTGTTAATTCGCCTTGAATAATAGCATTAAACAAGTACTGGCTTTCTTGTTGAGTCAGTGGTTGCGCTTTAAATAACTTATCATAAATATTTTGCATAATTGGCTCTTTAGTATTCCGTTAGTGCGAATGAGTAGGTTCGGTTGCATTGGGAGTAGAAAGAGCCCATGCCACAGTGTTTTCTAGCAACTGTTTACCTTGCGTTGTTAAAATGGATTCGGGATGAAATTGGAATCCACAAACTCTATCGCTATCATTACGTACAGCCATGACCATGCCATTTGAATGGGCACAAATGGTTAAGCTTTCCGGAATTTGGCTACCAACAAGAGAGTGGTAACGCGCCACTGATATTGGGTTTTCAAGATGATTAAACATAGCTAAACCATCATGTGTGGCAATCGAAGATTTACCATGCAAAATTTCACCAGCAGCTGAAACCGTTCCGCCATAAGCTTCAACGATGGCTTGATGACCTAAGCAAATACCAATAACAGGAATTTTGCCTTTTACTCGCATTAATACTTCTGGCATTGAACCTGCTTCACTCGGTTTACCAGGGCCGGGTGATAAGACTAGTATCGGTGAAATCATTTGATTTAATACAGATAAAAGATGTTCTACATTGACTGTATTGCGATAAATAACCACGTTATGGCCACCTGCGCGCAGTTGGTCTACTAGGTTATAAGTAAAGGAGTCAACGTTATCGAGCAGTAAAATGTTCGCCATTAGAATAACTCCTTAACTTGATGTGCTTGGGCAATTGCACGGATCACTGCACGTGCCTTATTACGGGTTTCATCGGCTTCAGCTTGAGGTACGGAATCTAGAACGACACCACCTCCCGCTTGCACAGTGGCAATACCATTTTCTACGTACGCAGAGCGAATAACGATACAGGTATCAAAATCACCATTTCCTTGAAAATATCCTACAGCTCCTCCGTATGACCCTCGGCGTTCTTGCTCATATTGAGCAATCAGTTGCATGGCTTTTACCTTTGGTGCACCCGTTAAAGTCCCCATATTCATGCAAGCTTGGTATGCATGAAAAACATCTAAATCTTGGCGCAATGTTCCCACAACATGAGAAACTAAGTGCATCACGAAAGAGTAACGGTCAACCTTAGTTAGGTTGGCGACGTAACGGCTACCGGCTTCACAAATACGGGCTAAATCGTTGCGAGCTAAGTCAACTAACATGATGTGTTCAGCGAGTTCTTTTTCATCTGAGCGCATGGAAAGTTCAATTCGGCTGTCTAAGTCGAGGTCTAATTCACCCTGCGCGTTACGCCCACGAGGGCGGGTTCCTGCGATAGGATAAATTTCCACTTTGCGATTTGCTGTTGCATATTTGAGTGCGCTTTCAGGTGAAGCCCCAAAGAGTGTGAATGCTTCATCTTGCATGTAGAACATATAAGGGCTTGGGTTTTGTGCTTTGAGTTTTTGATATGCAATTAAGGGATGTGAGCATGGCATCGTAAATTTACGAGAAGGCACAACCTGAAAAATATCACCACGGTATATGGCTTCTTTTAATGAGGTGACAATTTCCCCGTATTGTTGGTCATTTTTGTTTATCGAGACCGCAAAATCAGGTGCTGTTGCTAAAGGAAGTGCGGGTAAGAACGGACGGCACGAAGCGATAATTTGTGCGTGGCGTTGTGTAACCGTTTCGACATCTTGCTCATTTTGCGTAAATAGGCAACTTTTGAGTCGAGCAGCCTGATTTTGGTGGTCGATCACTAAATAATGTTCAGCAACAAAAAAACAATAGTCAGGGCAGTGATTAACGGTATTCACCTTGGGTAAATCTTCAAAACTGGCGACTAAATCGTATGCAAACAAACCACCAACAAACAGGTTTTCAGGTTTTGTTGAATAGGCTTGTGCGAGAGCGGGCAGAGCACGTAAAACGTCTAAACAAGATGCGGCCTTCAGACGACTGTCTTCGTCTAAATCTTTTGCAGGTTGGCTAAACGTTACCGTTAAGCTATTTTCTTGCATGCTATGATGTGTGATTAAATGGGTTAATTGTGCTAACAGCTTTGGTAATAAGGCTTGACCATTTGGCGTCAACGCGTCTATTTCAACTCGTTGGCCAAAAGCACGAATACGTAGCGCGCTGTTGACAACCAGCAAGCTTTGCAAGTTGGCTTTATTATTAATTTCAGCAGACTCCAACAACATTGTTGATGGAACTTGATGGCACAGATGATTAAATAATAATGTAGGGTCAGGCTGATAATTAATTGGGCTATCCAGATACTTAAAATGTGCTAATGTGGTGTTTTGTTCGTTCATTATGTTGCCTTACGCTAATTTTTGACATAAAAAAACCCGCCGATGAAGGGCGGGTTTGGCACTGAGACATACAATAACTATGCGTGTGCGGCTTCCGCCCAATTTGGGAAGTCACGCCACCAACGATTTGATAAGTTAAATAAATTCATTGTATGCCTCACTGGATAAACTGATGATTTTTAGCCTTAGCCATCTTGCGTACTAGTTAACTGGATCGCGTTGTTTATGTCAAGAACTTTGTTACTTTATTAGGAAATATAGTTGTACATGGAAATTAGAGAAGATATCAATCTGTCGACTGCTTCGCCGCCATTAGTGACTCGCTACGACTTACATAGCCATACGAATGCTTCGGATGGTGACCTTACTCCAGCAGAGTTAATCGAACGTGCGATTGAAAAAGGGGTTAATATTTTAGCGATCACAGATCATGATACCTGTGAAGGTGTATTTGAGGCTCGTCGCTATCTTACTGAAAATGAAAGGCCAATTGAGTTAGTCAATGGTGTTGAAATTTCGACACTGTGGGAAAACATTGAAATACATATTGTGGGGTTAAATTTTTCGACTTCACACCCCGCTATGGCTCAATTGTTGAAAGCACAATCTGAACGTCGCTTCGAGCGTGGTATTGAGATGGGCAGGCGATTACAAAAAGCAGGGATTGATGACGCATGGGAAAATGCGCAACATATTTCTGGTGGTGGGCAGGTAACGCGGGCTCATTTTGCACAGTATATTGTGAAAATAGGTAAAGAAAAAACCATTAATAACGTATTTAAGCGTTATTTATCAAAAGGAAAAATAGGTTACGTTCCTGCGAAGTGGTGCTCAATTCAAGACTCTATCGACGCAATTCATGCGGCCGGTGGTATTGCGGTATTAGCTCATCCTGCGAAATATCAATTATCCAATAAATGGTTAAAACGGTTGGTTGCGTATTTTAAACAGTGTGGAGGTGATGCCATGGAAGTTTCTCATTGCCAGCAGCCGCCACATGAAAAGCAGTATTTAGCGGAATTAGCCAATAATGCAAATTTATACACATCGGTGGGTTCAGATTTTCATCGGCCATGTTCTTGGATAGAGCTTGGCCGAAATTTATGGTTACCTAATGATGATAATGCAGTCTGGACGCTTTGGAATGCGGTAAAAAGCAGCTAATTAATTGATGTATTAATAATGCGGTGTAAAATAATTATTATAAGTGATGATTTATTTCTGAGTAGGTCATCTCATGGAATTAAGAGATAGTAGCATTTATAGGTGTTTTTGCCGGGTGATGCTGTCGATACCCAAAAATTAGAGGTATGTATGAGCCAGTTTTTTTATGTCCATCCGGATAATCCTCAAGCAAGGCTGATTAGCCAGAGTGTTGAAATTCTAAATAAAGGCGGTGTCATTGTTTACCCTACGGATTCAGGATACGCCATTGGATGCCGTTTAGAAGAAAAAGATGCTTTGCAACGTATTTGTCGTATCCGTCAGCTTGATGCTAACCATAATTTCACTTTAATGTGTCGAGATCTCTCTGAGCTATCGAATTACGCACATGTTGATAACACCGTTTTCCGTTTAATTAAAAATAATACTCCGGGTAATTACACCTTTATTTTACGGGCAACGAAAGAAGTTCCACGGCGTTTAATGAATGAAAAACGTAAAACCATTGGCTTACGTGTGCCATCAAACCCGATTGCTCGAGATTTACTCGAAGCTGTTGGTGAACCTTTGATGTCAACCAGTTTGATTATGCCTGGCGATGATTTCACGCAATCAGATCCTGAAGAAATTCGCGATTTACTTGATAAACAAGTCGATTTAGTTATACACGGTGGTTATATCGGGCAAAAACCAACAACTGTGATTGACTTTACTGATGATACACCTGTTGTGGCACGCGTCGGAACAGGGGACCCAACGCCTTTTGAATAAATACAAATACCTAAAAGCCTAAGATTTAGCACGGAATTAAATAAAATCGTATTGAAAGTGCGATATTCAGATAAGTTATAGGGGTTCAGGACAAACCTGTGTATAATGCGCGGGTTTTCAAATTCATTACTTTTTGGTACGGTCACAAGATGACGCGCCAAAAAGATATTTGACGCCTGTGAAGGCGACAGCTGAGGGTTACATGAGCGTAAAACCGCAAAAAACTGAAAAATTACAGAAAATCCTTGCTCGTTCAGGACATGGTTCTCGTCGAGAAATCGAAACATTCCTGCAAGCGGGTCGTATTAGTGTTGATGGCAAAATTGCGACACTTGGAGACCGTGTTGAAGTCACACCAGCAACAAAAATTCGTTTAGATGGTCGTTTATTAGCTATCAAAGAACCTGAAAAAGAAATTTGCCGTGTAATGGCTTATTACAAGCCAGAAGGTGAATTATGTACACGCCATGATCCAGAAGGGCGCCCAACTGTCTTTAACCGTTTACCTCGCTTAACGGGAGCACGGTGGATTGCTGTTGGCCGCTTAGATGTTAACACCAGTGGTTTATTGTTATTTACGACTGATGGTGAGCTAGCTAATCGTTTAATGCACCCGAGCCGTGAAGTTGAGCGTGAATATGCTGTACGTGTGTTTGGTGAAATCAATGAAGCAAAAATTCGTCAATTAACACAAGGCGTACAGTTGGAAGATGGTCCTGCTTCTTTTAAAACGGTTTCTTACCGTGGCGGAGAAGGGATGAATCAATGGTTTAACGTCACTTTAACTGAAGGGCGTAACCGCGAGGTCCGTCGCCTTTGGGAATCGGTTGGTGTTCAAGTGAGCCGTTTAATCCGTGTGCGTTATGGTGATATTGATTTACCGAAAGGTTTACCACGTGGAGGATGGACGGAACTGGGTTTAGAACAAACCAATTATCTCCGCGAGCTGGTGGAATTGCCGGTAGAAACTGAAAGCAAAGTTGCCGTTGAGCGTGACCAACGTCGTATTAAAGCGAACCAAATTCGCCGTGCAGTAAAACGCCATACGCAAGTTGCATCACGTCCTGCATCAAAACGTCAATCTTCAAGACCAACGGCGAAACGTCGTACTCGCATCTAGATTAATTGCAATTCTCGAATATTAAAAAAGCTGAGGCTCCACCCTCAGCTTTTTTTGATCTAATGTTCTAGTTCACATTATTATGAAAGCTATCAGTAAGAGATGATATTTATGAGATATCCGTCTCATTTTAATGTAATTAAAAGTCTTAGTATGACCCTTCTTGTGGGATATTCCTCACAAAATATTGGGTTACTACTGATAATAAAGACAAATTTACAGATAAACCTATTACTTACCCAGTTTATCCAGATAAATAAAGAATGGTTTAAGTGGATAAACCTGAATAAGGACAAAACATGAAAAAAATAACACTGACTTTGAGTGCGATTGCATTGGCATTAAGTTTTACAGCAACGTCTCAAGCAAAAATTCCAATGCCAGAAACCGTAAGCCCTGGGGTTACCGTTGTTGAACTAGCTCAACAACAGCCTATTCATTGGGTTTCCATCGAACAAATTAAACAAAGCCTAGAAGGCAAAGCGCCAATGGCTGTTGGGTTTGATATCGATGATACGGTGTTATTTTCGAGTCCAGGTTTTTACCGTGGTAAATTAGAGTTCTCTCCTAACGACTTTAGCTATCTCAAAAACCAACAATTTTGGGAAAAAATGAATAATGAGTGGGACAAATTCAGTATGCCAAAACAAGTGGGTATTGATTTAGTCAAAATGCACTTAGATCGCGGTGATACTGTCTATTTCATCACAGGCCGTACGAAAACAAAAACAGAAACGGTGACTAAATACGTTCAAGAAGGTTTAGCAATACCTGCAGATAAAATGCAACCTGTCATTTTTGCAGGCGATGAGCCAGGGCAAAATAATAAAGTGAGCTGGATGCGCGATCACAAATTAACCATCTATTATGGTGATGCTGATGCAGATATCGCGGCAGCTCATGAGTTAGGTATTCGTGGTGTCCGTATTTTACGTGCAGCTAATTCGTCTTATCAACCATTACCAAAAGCAGGGCGTTTTGGTGAAGAGGTGGTGATTAATTCAGAATATTAATTCTGTAATTAGCCATAATAAAAAGGCGGTCATTTAGAAATGACCGCTTTTTTTAAGCGTAGGATATTTTAGTTAGTCACAACAGCATCAATAATCACACGATTACCGGAGATGCTTCCTGTCGTTCCACTCGTGACGATAGGGCTGGTGATCTTAGTGGTATTAGTCGAACGTAAAGCCCCATACTGATTATTAACCCGATTTTTGGAATCAATAGTTAGGTTTTCCCAGCAGTCACTTTTCCTGCGTAGTTTTCTAATGTGCCAATATCAAGCTTTTGGTTATTAGCGGCTGTAATTTGCCCATAATTATTATTGAATGTCGCTTTGAGTTTAATGTAAACATCGTTACGTGCAGCAGCGTTATTATTCACATTTGCAGCAATTGAACCATACAAGTTATTTAGAGTATCTCCTTTAACTTTAACAGTACCATTATTAGTTTGTAGACCACCATTTTGGCCTGTAAGACCAAAGATAGTTAGCTAGATACAAGTCGATTAAAAGTACAATAACTGTATAAATATCGAATTATTGCACTTTATTTAGTGGTTAGTTACCAATCAATCCCTTTTTGAGCTTTAATCCCAATATCAAATGCATGTTTCACTGGGCGCATTTCTGTTACTGTATCGGCTAATTCGATCAAATCTCGGTGGCAACCTCTACCCGTGATCACGACAGACTGATTGGTAGGACGGCTTTGTAATGCTTGAACCACCTCTGCTAATTCGAGGTAATGATAACTCACCATATAGGTGAGCTCATCTAAAATGACTAAATCGTACTGTGGGTCACTTAACAATTGCTTGGCGTACTGCCAAGTTTCCATACAAGCAAGGGTATCGGTCTCTTTATTTTGAGTCTCCCACGTAAACCCTGTTGACATAACATAGAAGGGGACGCCTTGTGGTTCTAGTAGTTCGCGTTCGCCATTATCCCAACCTCCTTTAATAAATTGAACAACAGCCGCTTTTTTACCATGGCCTACTGTACGGCAGACAGTTCCAAATGCGGCTGTGGTTTTGCCTTTCCCATTTCCAGTAAAGACAATAACGATCCCTCGTTCAATTTGTGCGGCTTCAATACGTGCATCTACTTTTTCTTTTAAACGTTGTTGGCGTTCTTCGTGTCGATTTTGAGACATCGTGTTTACTCCGCAGCACCAGGTTTACGTCCGGGTTGAGCATCATAACTACTTCCCGTTTTACGCAGGCTATCATCGCCCATCAAATAGATATAAATAGGCATGATATCAGCAGGGGTTTTTAATTTAAGCGGATTTTCATCAGGAAATGCACTTGCTCGCATTGAGGTTCGAGTGCCGCCTGGGTTAATACAATTTACACGAAGATTAGTCTGCTTATATTCTTCGGCTAGCACTTGCATTAAACCTTCGGTGGCAAATTTTGATACAGCATAGGCGCCCCAACCGGCGCGACCTTGCTTACCTACACTCGAACTGGTGAAAACTAATGAGGCATTAGGTGCTTTGAGTAACAAAGGGAGCAATGCTTGAGTTAGCATAAATGTGGCATTAACATTTATTTGCATAACATCATGCCATAGGTCGCTGGGTTGCTCAGTGATGGGGGCAACGACACCAAGTATTCCGGCATTGTGTAATACGCCATCTAAATAAGGTGTTATTGCGGCAACTTGCGAGGCTAGAGTATAGCAGTCATCAATTGTTGCAGTTAATAAGTCTAATATAAAGCAAGGTGGCTTACTTCCACCTAAAGCGGCTATTTCATCACTAACGGATTGTAATTTATGCTGTGTTCTACCAACAAGGATAAGGGATGCGCCATAGCGCGCATAAGTGAGAGCGGCTTCACGGCCAATGCCATCACCGGCACCGGTTACAAGAATCGTTTTACCTTTCAATAGGTCTTGTCTAGGTTGATATTGGAGCATATTCTTTCCTACTATTGTGATTAGCATGTACGGTTATCATCGCACTGATTGTGATAATTGGCTAATCTAACATAGTTATTAACGAAGTTTGTGTGCTAACTCTGTTTTTTTCTGGTTGTTTGCACGTAATCGTGAGATTATTTTTGTAATTGAAGATAAACATCAAAAGGATCAGATTGTGGAGTATTTCTCATTGTATGGGCTATTTTTAGCAAAAGTCGTCACTATTTTGGTGGCGGTGGTTTTGCTAGCTGTCTTTGTGTTTGGCGTAGGTATGCGCCGACAAGGGGCTAAAGGTGCTTTAAAAATCACAGATTTAGGTGAAAGTTATCGTGAGCGCCAACGCCAAATGCAACAAATTAAAATGAATGAACCAGAACATAAAGCGTGGTTGAAAGCATTTAAAAAGCAGCAAAAAGCGAAATCAAAAAGTGAGAAAACAGGGGCGAAATTAGGCCAAACAGGGGTTAAAAAACCTTGTTTATATGTCTTAGACTTTAAAGGTAGCATGGATGCCCGTGAAGTTGCCTCTTTACGTGAAGAGATCAGTGCAATTATTGCTGTTGCCGATCAACAAGATGAAGTTTTGTTAAGACTTGAAAGCCCTGGTGGAATGGTTCATGGTTACGGTTTAGCAGCTTCTCAATTATTAAGAATCAAAGAAAAAAATATCCCACTTACCATTGCGGTTGATAAAGTTGCGGCGAGTGGCGGATACATGATGGCATGCATTGCAGATAAAATTATTGCTGCACCATTTGCCATTATTGGTTCGATTGGTGTGGTTGCTCAAATTCCGAATATTCATCGGTTATTAAAAAAACATGATGTTGACGTTGAACTTCATACCGCAGGTGAATACAAGCGTACATTGACCATGTTAGGTGAAAACACGGAACAAGGCCGTAAAAAATTTGTTGAAGATTTAAATTCAACACATGAATTGTTTAAACAATTTGTTCATCAAAATCGCCCATCTTTAGATATTGACGCAGTTGCGACAGGGGAGTATTGGTATGGCTCACAGGCTCTTGATAAAGGGCTAGTAGATAATATTGGTGTAAGTGATGATTTTATTATCAATGCAATTGATACTAAGGAAATAGTTAGTATTCGTTATGTGTTAAGTAAAAAAATGATGGATAAGTTTATGGGAAGCGCGGCAAAGAGCGTGGATAACTTATTATTGCGCTGGTGGCAACGCGGGCAAAAACCACTCTTGTAATTTTAAATTTCGCCTAGCGAATAAGCGTTTTTAAATCTACTATTAATTTACCGGCGTTAAAGCCGGTAAATTTTATACAAAAAGCAAACGTGTTAATTAGTTATTATCACTTAATTGGTATTGTTCTGACAGTACATGAGCGAGATGTTTGTACATATTAAAAGCAGCTGTACTTTTTAAAGTAGGAATATTGTTCTCATCTAAGAAGAATTCTCCTTTAAATACCAATGTACCCCGATGCTGCTCAACGGTGTCAACAAACATACCATGAATATAATCATCATGTTTCTTTATGATATCATTAGCTTTTTCAAGTAACTCTTTTTTTGTGATGAACGGTAAATTATCTTGCATAACTTGGCTTCCTTGAAAAAATAATTGGTTGCTTCTAGCATTTTATCAGGTAGAGTGTGTGGTTTTCAATTGTGACTAAACATCTTTATGTGGTTAAAATCAGTCAACTAGAAGACACTTTGTGCTTTTTAGAATAACGTGATTGAGTTTATAAGTTTTGTTTCAACACAAATAATTGTTTAAAAATATATTGATATATTGTGATTGTGTCGCAATATAAAAAAGAGATTCTCATTTTGCGCATTTTAATGTAGAAATGCGCCATTGTTGATATTTAGGTAAAGGTAAATATGGGTAAAGCTCTTGTTATAGTGGAGTCCCCGGCAAAGGCCAAAACGATTAATAAGTATCTTGGCAGTGGCTACGTTGTAAAAAGCAGCGTTGGCCACATTCGTGATCTGCCGAAAAGCGGCTCTGGTTCACAAACCGGCTCACAAAAGAGTACAGGCTCATCTACCGACAAAACAAAGAAAGTAAAAAAAGATCCGCGTGATGCGTTAGTTAAGCGCATGGGGATCGACCCTTACCATGGTTGGAAAGCGAATTATCAAATTCTACCGGGTAAAGAAAAAGTGGTTTCTGAACTTAAATCATTGGCGGAGGATGCCGAACACATCTACCTCGCAACGGACTTGGACCGCGAAGGGGAAGCTATTGCGTGGCATTTACGCGAAGTGATAGGTGGAGACGATTCTCGTTTTAGTCGTGTTGTATTTAATGAGATCACCAAAAATGCGATCACTCAGGCATTTGATAGCCCTGGGGAATTAAACATAGATAGAGTTAACGCACAACAAGCGCGTCGTTTTATGGACCGAGTTGTGGGTTATATGGTTTCTCCGTTGCTGTGGAAAAAAGTCGCTCGTGGCTTATCGGCTGGCCGTGTTCAGTCAGTTGCAGTGAAACTCATTGTTGAACGTGAACGGGAAATTAAAGCTTTCGTCCCTGAAGAATATTGGGAACTGCATGCCGATTTAGCTGATAAAGATATCGCTAACTTGCGTATGGAAGTCACTTCACAAGGTGGTAAGGCATTTAAACCAGTCAATAAAGCGCAAACAGAGGCAGCAGTTAAGCTACTTGAAAAAGCCCGTTTTGCGGTTGTTGACCGTGAAGATAGGCCGACATCAAGTAAGCCGAGCGCACCGTATATCACGTCAACGTTACAACAAGCCGCCAGTACTCGTTTAGGTTTTGGCGTGAAAAAAACCATGATGATGGCTCAGCGTCTTTATGAAGCAGGGTATATCACTTATATGCGTACTGACTCAACAAACTTGAGCCAAGATGCATTGGATATGGTTCGTGGCTATATTAATGATAATTTTGGCGCTAAATATCTGCCAAAAGATGCGAATGTTTATAGCAGTAAAGATAATTCGCAAGAGGCGCACGAAGCCATTCGTCCTTCTAGTGTCGATGTTTTACCTGAGTCACTAAAAGACATGGAGAACGATGCGAAAAGGTTGTATCAATTAATTTGGAATCAGTTTGTGGCCTGTCAAATGACGCCAGCAAAATATGATTCAACAACCTTGACAGTCAAAGCAGGTGATTTTGAACTAAAAGCCAAAGGGCGTACTTTACGTTTCGATGGTTGGACGAAAGTCATGCCTGCACTGCGTAAAAATGATGAAGATAAAACATTGCCACCAATACAAGTTGGTGCGGAGTTATCTTTAATTGAGCTATTACCTAGCCAGCACTTTACTAAGCCACCAGCTCGCTTTAGTGAAGCATCTTTAGTTAAAGAGCTCGAAAAACGTGGTATTGGTCGTCCTTCGACGTATGCAGCGATTATTTCGACGATCCAAGACAGAGGTTATGTCAAAGTTGAAAATCGTCGTTTTTATGCAGAGAAAATGGGTGAGATTGTCACGGATCGTTTAGAGGAAAACTTTAACGACCTGATGAACTACGATTTTACTGCGCGTATGGAAGACCAACTGGACCATGTTGCAAACCATGATGCTGAGTGGAAAGCCGTATTAGATGAATTCTTCTCTGACTTTAGTAAGCAGCTAGATGTTGCTGAAAAAGAACCAGAGGAAGGGGGAATGCGTACTAACCCAATGGTGATCACCTCAATCATTTGCCCTGATTGTGAACGTCATATGGGTATCCGTACTGCATCAACCGGGGTATTTTTAGGTTGTTCTGGTTACGCACTACCACCAAAAGAACGTTGTAAGAAAACAATAAACCTTATCCCTGAAGACGAAGTCTTGAATGTGCTTGAAGGGGATGATGCGGAAACTAATGCGTTAAGAGCAAAACGTCGCTGTCCAAAATGTGGTACCGCGATGGACAGCTATTTGATTGATAATGGCCGTAAATTACATGTATGTGGTAATAACCCTGCATGTGAAGGTTATGAAATCGAAGAAGGCGAATTTCGTATTAAGGGTTATGACGGCCCAGTCATTGAATGTGACAAGTGTGGATCAGAAATGCACCTGAAAATGGGGCGTTTTGGTAAGTACATGGGTTGTACTAACGAAGAGTGTAAAAATACGCGTAAAATCTTACGAAGTGGCGAAGTCGCACCACCGAAAGAAGACCCGGTTCCATTACCGGAACTTCCATGTGAAAAATCCGATGCGTATTTTGTGTTACGTGATGGTGCTGCTGGGGTTTTCCTTGCGGCAAACACATTCCCAAAATCACGAGAAACGCGTGCACCATTAGTTGCAGAATTACAGCGCTTTAAAGACCGTTTACCTGAAAAACTGGCTTATTTGGCTGAAGCACCAGCTGAAGATGGCGAAGGTAACCCAACTGTCGTCCGTTTTAGTCGTAAAACGAAACAGCAATATGTTTCTTCAGAAAAAAATGGTAAAGCGACGGGTTGGAGTGCATTCTACGTTGATGGTAAATGGGAAGTGAAAGAGAAATAATAATTCCCTTTTGCATTCAAACAAAAAAGCCAATCATTTAATTTGATTGGCTTTTTTATTAACTTGTCAATTTCATATCAATGCCTATCGGTGAATAACCCACTGTTATACTGTCATTTCCTTTATTTCTTATCGCTCACTGTGATATAACCGCCAATTTTTAACTAAACTCAAATGTAGCACCAAAGTGATAACTAATTTGTGTTAACTTAAGATAGAGTCATTGTAATTATCAATAGATAGTAATAGTTCTTACCTTGTTAAGGTCTTTAGGTAAGTCGATGGAATGATAGATAAAAGTTATCCACCGGAGGCAAAATGAAGTTAAAAATGTGTTTACTGGCTGCATTATTGACAGCGGGGACAGCATACGCTGCTCAATCTACTGTTGTATTAAAAGAAGCGACCCCAACAGGTGATGGTAAAGCAATTGGTGAAGTTGTTATCTCAGAAACAGAATATGGATTACTATTTACACCAAAATTAACGGGCCTACAAGCAGGCATTCATGGGTTTCATATTCATGAGAACCCAAGTTGCGAACCCGCAGAGAAAGATGGCAAATCGGTACCTGCATTAAAAGCAGGCGGTCATTTAGACCCCGCTAAAACAGGTGTCCACAAAGGCCCTTATGATAACACAGGGCATTTAGGCGATTTACCCGGCCTAGTTGCCGATAGCCAAGGTAATGCTGATTACGCGGTACTAGCACCACGTTTAAAATCACTCAAAGATGTTCAAGACCGTGCATTGATGGTGCATGTGGGTGGTGATAACTATTCTGATAATCCAGAAGCGTTAGGCGGTGGTGGGGCTAGAATGGCCTGCGGCGTCATCAAATAATACGCGTCATATTTCAAGCTGTGGCGTTGTTAGCTGCGCTCGCTAACCCTAGTCACATACTTATGTATGCTCCTAGGGCTTAGCGCCGCTTGCTGCCTAGCCACAACTTGATCTATTTAGCGTATTGTATTGATTAGAAAGTGATTTAAACAGCAGTGTTGTTAGCTGGGTTTACTAATTTTAATCATATACTGATGTATGCTCCTAGGGCTTAGCGCCGCTTGAGGCCTAGCCACAACTTGAACTATTTAGCGTATTGTATTGATTAGAAAGTGATTTAAACAGCAGTGTTGTTAGCTGGGTTTACTAATTTTAATCATATACTGATGTATGCTCCTAGGGCTTAGCGCCGCTTGAGGCCTAACCATAACGTGAACTATTTAGCGTATTGGATTGATTTGAAAACAATTTAATTTTGTTAGTCATAAAAAGAAGGCTCAAGTTAAATTTCGAGCCTTCTTTTTTCATTGATAAATTACCAAATACGAATACGTTGCTCTGGTGCCAAATACAGTGTGTTATTTTTATCAACACCAAATGTTTGGTACCAGTCATCAATATTGCGTACTACGCCATTAGCACGGAATTGGTTAGGGCTATGCGGGTCTGTCATAATCTTATTACGCTCAGATTCTTTATTTGACAGTTCTTGCCAAGTACGAGCCCAAGCAATGAAGAAACGTTGTAACCCAGTTGTTCCGTCAATAATTGGGGGCTCACCATTTGGGTAATTTTCTTTGGCAAATTGTTTATAAGCACTCAAGGCGATATTTAATCCACCGAGATCGCCAATGTTTTCACCTAATGTAAGCTCACCATTCACATTTAAACCATCAACAGCAAATGCGTTATACTGCTCAACAAGCTTGGCTGTTTTCTCTTTAAAGTGAGTTTTGGCACTCTCACTCCACCAGTTACGTAATTGCCCCGTACCATCGTATAAACTGCCTTGGTCATCAAAACCATGGCCCATCTCGTGACCAATTACAGCGCCAATTGCACCATAGTTATAGGCTGGGTCAACATTAGGATCAAAGAAAGGTGCTTGTAAAATTGCCGCTGGGAACACAATTTCGTTTTGAACAGGGTTGAAATAAGCATTGACTGTTTGTGGCGTCATGCCCCATTCCCATTGACGGACAGGTTGGCCAATTTTGCCAATCATATCATCATATGACCAGGCTAAAACTTGTTTATAATTCTCTAATAATGAGTCAGGCTTGAGGTTAATTGTGCTGAAGTCATTCCATTGATCTGGATATCCCACTTTAACAGTGAATTGCTCTAATTTTTTAAGGGCTTCTTGGCGAGTTGGCTCATCCATCCAGTCATTGACTTTTAGGCGTGAATTAAATGTGCTCCTCACATAGCTGACCAAGTCTTTAATTTTTTCTTTAGCTTGCGGGTCGAAGAATTGTTCGACATAAATTTGCCCTAATGGCTCACCTTGGAGCGAATTAACAGTCTGCAATGCACGCTCTTGGCGAGTGCGTTGTTTTTCAATTCCATTGAGTTTTTTCGAATAAAAATCAAACTGGGCATCCGCGATAGCTTGGTTTAAATAACGTGCGTGTTCACTAATATATTGGAAGGTTAGGTAATCTTTTAGTGTCGAAACAGGGGTATCAGCAAAAATTTTTGCGGTTTGTTCCACCGCGCTATCTGTTTCAACGATGATTTTCTCAAGTTGTTTATCTGTTAGTTTACGATTGGTAATAAAACTAGTCCAATCAAAACCTTGAGTATAATTTTTCATTTCAGCTAGAGACATTGCATGGTAATTTTTGATAGTGTCACGGCGTGCTTCTGGGCTCCAATGCACTGTTGCAATTGCTTTTTCCAAATCAAAAATTTTCTGCGCTTTTGGTTGTACATCTTTTTCACCCGCCAGTTCTAGCATGGTAGCGATATAAGCGATATAACTTTTTCGAATATCTTCCATTTGTGGGGTGTCATCGAGGTAATAAGTACGGTTCGGTAGCCCTAAACCGCCTTGACCGATATAAAGCACATAGGTATCAGGTGCTTTGGCATCTAAATCTACCCAATAAGAAATCAGCGATTTATAGTCAGGCTGTGTCATTAGCTGGCTAATATCATGATGATTTTTAGCTTTTGCAATGGCATCTAAATCGGATTTTATTGGGCTAATACCAGCTTGCTCGATAGCCGCTTCATTCAGGTAGCTGAGATATAAATTTCGAATATTTCGTTGGTTATGCGTGAGCTTGTTTTCAGGGATCTGTTGTAATTGATCAATAATCGATTGAATGTGTTTTTCTGTGTTTAAGTATAATTCCACGAAAGAGTTAATACGTGGCATACCGGTGGGGATTTGCGCTTTATTTATCCAATCTTCATTAACATAACGGTAAAAATCATTTCCGGGTTCAATCGTATCAGACAAAACAATTTTTTGTTGTCCATAAGCCACTTCTTTCGCCAAGAGCGCAGGGGCAAAAGAAATCGTCGACATACCAATAATTAAAGCCAAAACATTTAAACGCATGTAACCACCTCTCTTCGTTGAGAATTATGATATCCACTTTAATACGTTAAATTTTACAGTGAGGATCCTGCAAAATTCATTTTACTTATTGAACCACATAATGAAATAAAGTTAATCCGTCTTTGCACTATCTTACGGCCTTTCATCAGTGTAGTGGCATTTAGATGAAATTTTATCATCATACTGTTTATTCTTCTGTGAATGATGTTATATTGGTTATATCAAATTATTTAATTATAACTTTTAGTTATATTTAATATTCTTTAGCTATAGATGCAAAAGCACATTATTCATGTATGAGGTAGACTGAAATATGAAATTGCAGCAATTACGTTATATTGTTGAAGTGGTTAACCATGACTTGAATGTCTCCTCAACCGCTGAGGGGCTTTTTACGTCACAGCCCGGTATCAGCAAACAAGTGCGGATGCTTGAAGATGAGCTTGGGATCCAAATTTTTGCACGTAGTGGTAAACATTTAACGCATGTCACCCCAGCAGGGGAAGAAGTCGTGCGGATCTCCCGAGAAGTACTATCAAAAATAGAAGCGATCCGTTCGGTTGCTGGGGAGCACACTTATCCCGATCGGGGGAGTTTGAGTATTGCGACGACACATACACAAGCTCGTTATGCTTTACCTCCAACAATCAAAGGCTTTATTGAGCGTTACCCTCATGTTTCATTGCACATGCAGCAAGGGTCTCCAACGCAAATAGCTGAAGAAGTTTGCAAAGGAAATAGCGATTTTGCGATAGCAACAGAAGCACTGCACCTGTATAACGATTTGATTATGTTGCCATGCTACCATTGG
Source organism: Providencia sp. PROV223 (assembly GCF_028479245.1). Taxonomy (NCBI): domain Bacteria; kingdom Pseudomonadati; phylum Pseudomonadota; class Gammaproteobacteria; order Enterobacterales; family Morganellaceae; genus Providencia; species Providencia sp. PROV223. The sequence continues at coordinate 3,514 of NZ_JAMPNG010000005.1, read as the reverse complement.
AACCGCTGTGTCGTTGTGCAAAAAGACCATCCGCTAGCGACGAAAAAAAATGTCACTATTGAAGATATCGCGGAATATCAAATTGTAACGTATACCCATGGATTTACTGGACGTTCAGAATTAGATGTGGCATTTCAGAAAATTGGTCTTGAGCCCAAAATTATTTTTACCGCAACGGATGCCGACGTGATCAAAACCTACGTCAGGTTAGGGCTAGGGATTGGTATCATTGCGAGTATGGCAGTTGACCCGGTGAGTGATAGTGATTTAGTTGTAATTGATATGCGTGATAAGTTCAGCTATAGCACAACGAAGATTGGTTTTAAACGCACCAGTTTCTTACGGAGCTATATGTACGATTTTATGTGGCGCTTCGCACCGCATCTAACTCGTGATGTGGTCGATAAAGCGGTTGCTATTCGTAATAATGAAGAGATTGAAGAATTTTTTAAAGATATGAAATTGCCTATCATCTAATTTCTTTATATTTCTGTACTACCCAATAATAACCCTAGTGACTGTATTTCTAGGGTTTTTATGGTCAATACTTTGTTGGTGTACCAAGCTATTTTCTGACTTATTTCCCTTCTTATCTTAAATTTTCTATTATTAATAGAGAAACATTCAATATTTGGCACAAAATCTATAAATCGAATTTCTAGAGCAACTATGATTACAATTGGTTAACAAAAAATAATGGCGGTAAATACACATATTGCCATAGCTATAAAAACCAAGGAGGAGTTATGTCGTTGAGTCTAAAAACAACGAGTGCCTCGACACTCAATGTTGGAAACAAGCAGTATAATTACTTCAGTTTAGCGCTAGCTGAAAAAAAGCTCGGTGATGGGACGAAGTTACCTAAATCATTAAAAGTCTTACTTGAAAACCTATTACGTCATCTTGATGGTAGCTCAGTTGTTGAACAAGATTTACAAGCCATTATTGACTGGCAAAAAAATGCACATGCAGATAGGGAAATTGCGTATTGTCCCGCGCGTGTGCTTATGCAAGATTTTACCGGAGTTCCTGCTGTTGTTGACCTGGCCGCGATGCGTGAAGCGGTTAAATCATTAGGTGGCAATGTTGAGCAAGTGAATCCGTTATCCCCCGTAGATTTGGTCATTGACCACTCGGTAATGGTGGATGAGTTTGCCACCCAATCCGCCTTTGGCGATAACGTTGAAATTGAAATGGCGCGTAACCATGAGCGTTATTTATTTTTACGTTGGGGGCAAAAAGCGTTTAACCGTTTTCAAGTGGTACCACCTGGTACAGGTATTTGTCACCAAGTTAATTTAGAATACCTTGGTAAGGCGGTATGGTATGAAGAAATTGACGGTAAATTATATGCTTATCCAGATACTTTAGTGGGCACGGACTCCCATACGACGATGATCAATGGGTTAGGCGTATTAGGTTGGGGTGTTGGTGGTATTGAAGCTGAAGCCGCGATGTTAGGCCAACCTGTATCGATGCTAATCCCTGACGTTGTTGGTTTTAAATTAACGGGTAAATTATCCGAAGGGATCACAGCAACTGACCTTGTGTTGACAGTGACACAAATGCTACGTCAACATGGTGTCGTGGGTAAGTTTGTTGAATTCTATGGTGATGGCTTGGCCGATTTACCATTAGCAGACCGCGCAACAATTGCGAATATGTCCCCTGAATATGGTGCAACGTGTGGCTTTTTCCCGGTTGATGAAGTAACACTGTCTTATATGCGTTTAACTGGGCGCAGTGATGATGAAATTGCGCTGGTGGAAGCTTATAGTAAAGAGCAGGGTTTATGGCGTTATGCGGGCGATGAACCGATTTTTACCAGCACACTTGAGTTAGACATGTCGACGGTCGAATCTAGTTTAGCCGGGCCTAAACGTCCACAAGACAGAGTCGAACTTAGCCAAGTACCAAAAGCATTTCGTGGCGCAGTCGAATTAGAAGTCAATAAGAAAATCCAATCGAGCTATCCTTCGGTTAAATATCAAAATAAAACCTTTGAATTAACCGATGGCGCGGTCGTTATTGCAGCAATTACCTCTTGTACAAACACGTCGAACCCAAGTGTATTAATGGCGGCGGGGCTATTAGCGAAAAAAGCCGTTGAAAAAGGGTTAGTTCGCCAACCGTGGGTTAAATCATCATTAGCACCGGGTTCTAAAGTGGTTACTGATTATCTTGCCGTTGCAGGTTTAACACCGTATTTAGATAAGCTTGGGTTTAACCTTGTCGGGTATGGATGCACAACCTGTATTGGTAACTCAGGGCCATTACCAGAACCAATAGAAGAAGCGATTAAACAAACGGATCTTACTGTTGGAGCCGTGCTGTCAGGAAACCGTAACTTTGAAGGGCGAATTCACCCACTGGTGAAAACTAACTGGTTAGCCTCTCCGCCGCTTGTTGTTGCCTATGCACTGGCGGGTAATATGAATATCAACTTGAAAACTGACCCTATCGGGGTTGATAAATCGGGTAATGATGTTTATTTGAAAGATATTTGGCCATCAAGTGCTGAAATTGCGCAAGCTGTACAGCAAGTTAAAACAGATATGTTCCGTAAGGAATATAACGCGGTCTTTGAAGGTGATGATGCTTGGAGAGCATTAAAAGTTGAAAGCTCTTCAACTTATCACTGGCAAGCAGACTCGACCTATATCCGCCATCCACCTTTCTTTGAAGGAATGCAATCTCAGCCAGTACCTGTTAAAGATATTCATGGCGCAAATATTTTAGCGATCCTCGGTGACTCGGTCACCACTGACCATATTTCTCCCGCGGGGAATATCAAAAAAGAGAGCCCAGCAGGACGCTATCTGCAAGAACACGGTGTTGCTGTCGCAGATTTCAACTCTTATGGTTCGCGTCGTGGTAACCATGAAGTGATGATGCGAGGGACATTTGCAAATATTCGTATTCGTAATGAAATGGTACCAGGTGTGGAGGGCGGTTATACCTTACATATACCGACAGGCAAACAAATGGCGATTTATGATGCAGCGATGCTGTATCAACAAGAAAATCGCCCATTGGCTATCATTGCGGGTAAAGAATATGGTTCAGGTTCTAGCCGAGATTGGGCTGCGAAAGGTACAAATTTATTAGGTGTGAGAGTCGTCATTACTGAGTCATATGAGCGTATCCACCGTTCCAATTTGATTGGTATGGGGGTTATACCTTTAGAGTTTAAAGATGGGGTATCCCGTAAGACACTCAATTTAAAAGGTGATGAACGCATTGATGTCACGGGGTTACAGTCAATTACTCCTGGACAAGATATCACAGTGAAAATCACGTATGGCAATGGTGATATAAAGGAAGTTATAACCCGCTGTCGTATTGATACTGCAACGGAGATGGATTATTACCGTCATGGTGGTATTTTACATTATGTTATAAGACAGATGCTGCATTAATCATTCAATTGTGTTACTGAAACGCCTGTAAGATTGTTATCCTACGGGCGTTTTTATTTTTTAATATTTAATCTTATTTATCAATTTTGTTTTTT